>JBGSOH010000172.1:0-1737 GCA_041739205.1 Saprospiraceae bacterium | reverse complement strand
TTTGTGTTGGTAATAATTTAAAATTCATTTTCTCACCTTTTAGGGTCGGGGTAAAACAAAAGGAATTTTATAAAAGTGCAATTTTGGGATACACCAAGTACACTATTTTTCTGTTGACGCTAATTTAAAATTCATTTTGTTACCATTTAGGGTCGGGGTAAAACAAAAGGAATTTTAAACTAACTAAAATATTGGAATACTCCATTAATTCTCTTTGTACAAAAGACCAATATCCTACAACACTTCCACACTATATCCACAACTAAAAGTCTCTTTAGGCATTAGAGATTTAATGCCTTCTTTGGTCACTAAATTTCCATCATGATCGACAGTATCTGCGATGCCATGCCATGGTTCGATACACACAAAAGGTGCGGATGGTTTTGACCAGATACCGAGATACGGAAAATCATCAAAAGAAAAAACAAGACTTCTGTCAGATTCAGCTGATCGTAATGTAATCTGATCCGTTTTTAAATCTTGAAAAACCAAAGCATCTTTGATGAATGTTTCTTTTTCCAAAGGTATTTGGCTATTTTCCATTCCAAGTTCAAATGAATTGCCCATAAGTCCATGCTCCAATAGTCTTTTATTAGCAGTTTTGTCTTTATTAAATTGTAAAACAAAGGCTTGTTGATCGTTTGTTCCTTGATCTATGGGAACATTAAAGGCAGGATGAAATCCAACACTAAACCACATCTCGTCTGTAGAAGTATTATTGATATCTACAGAAACAAAAAGTTTGTTGCCATCTATATGATAACTCACCTTCAATGTCCATTCAAAAGGATAAATAACTCGAGAAGCTTCATTGCTTATTAATAAAAATGAGATCTTCGAATCTTCATGACTTATCATTTCAAAAACCATATCTCTTGCAAATCCATGCTGAGAAAGCTGATAATTCTTGCCTTGATAATTGTAAGTATTGTCTTTAAGCTTTCCTACGATCGGAAATAAAATAGGCGCTCGACGTCCCCAAAATTCAGGATTTCCTTGCCAAAGGTATTCTATTTTATGGTTTTTACTAAAGATACTTTTCAACTCTGCACCAAGATCATCTACACAGATACGTAAGTTTTCGTTTTCGATGATATATTCCAAAGCTATTAGTTTTTACGAGTGGTAAAAAAGTACACTAGCTTCTCCAATGAATCTCTAGAATCATTGGCGGGTAATGTTTTCAGTATGTCAAGTGCTTCTGCTTGGTATTTGAGCATCATGTTGTGCGCATATTCCAAACCACCTTTTTCCTTGACAAACGTGATCACTTCTTTTACTTTCGCTTCGTTTGTACTATCCGTTTTGATATAGTTGATGATCTTGTTTTTTTCAGATTTAGTGGCATTTTGCAAGGCATAAATCAAAGGCAGTGTCATCTTTTTTTCTTTGATATCTATGCCACGTGGTTTTCCAATATCATCATCACCATAATCAAATAAATCATCTTTGATTTGGAATGCAATACCTATTTTTTCACCAAAATCCCACATTTTTTTTATCAAAACAGGATCTTCTGTGGTAGATGATGCACCCGACGAACAAGCAGCCGCAATGAGTGAAGCGGTTTTTTGACGGATGATTTCAAAATATATAGCTTGGTCTATATCTAGTTTTCTTGCTTTTTCTATTTGCAAGAGCTCACCTTCACTCATTTGTTTTACAGCCGTGGAGAGTGTCTGAAGATGATTATAATTTTTGGTTTCTAAGGCGACCAAAAGTCCTTTCGAAAGTAAA
>JBGSOH010000132.1:0-4728 GCA_041739205.1 Saprospiraceae bacterium | reverse complement strand
GGAATGCTGTAGCTTACTTAAATATCCGGCTAAGCCCCATGATGAACCAATAGCGTCGCCATCAGGATTTCTGTGTGCTATGATAACCACTTCCTTAGGAAATGACAAGATTTCTTTTAACTGTTGGATTTCTTCTGACATATTGGGTGCAAAAGTCTAAATAAAAAAGCAGATGTCAAAATTATTTTCTGTTTTTTCTGTCTATTTGAAATATGATTTCATACTTTTGTGCCGTTTTTAAGAAATATCAATCAAAATTATAATACAATGTCAGGAAACAGAACATTTACAATGATCAAACCAGATGCAGTTGCTTCAGGTCATATTGGTGCAATTTTAGCTCAAATCAATGAAGCAGGCTTCAAAATTGTAGCTCTAAAATATACTAAACTTTCTGCTGAAAAAGCTGGAGAATTTTATGCTGTGCACAGCGCAAGACCATTCTATGGCGAATTGGTAGATTTTATGTCTTCAGGTCCTATAGTGGCAGCTATCCTTGAGAAAGATAATGCTGTAGAAGATTTCAGAAAATTAATAGGTGCTACTAATCCTGCTGATGCAGCCCCAGGAACCATAAGAGCAAGATTTGCTAAAAGCATCGGAGAAAATGCAGTACACGGTTCAGATAGTGATGAGAATGCAGCGATTGAGTCAGCTTTCCATTTTGCAGGTACAGAAGTATTCGCATAATCATTACTGATTAAAACATAAAAAAAGAGCGTTTCAATTCACTTGAAACGCTCTTTTTTTATTCTAAAAAATTGAAAACAAGCTATTTATCCCAATATTCCTTTCTACTGTAAATCCTTCACCGTATTCTACATTTATTTCTCTTGCGTAAGCCCTATTTTTGGCAATGACAGAATCAAGAAATGATTTACTCGATATTGGCGTCTCTGGTTCGTCAGAATTGGGGTCATAAAACTGAGAACTAAATGCCATAATACAAGCTATTTTCTGATCCAAATACCCAGTTATATCTACAACCAAATCTGCTTTGATATTTCTATCTTGGATGTAATGATACACTACTTTTGGCCTCCAGGCATCTTGTTCATTACCTTGACCATCTGTGGTAGCTATCTTTTGTAACCCTGCATAAAAACAAGCATCACTAATTAGCTTAGAAGCCCTACCATGATCAGGATGTCTATCCGTTATAGCATTGGCAAGTACAATTTCTGGTTTACATTTTCTTATGACAGCTATGATCTTGAGCACATTTTCTTCTGAATATTCAAAGAGGCCATCTCTCATTCCGAGATTATCTCTAAAAACAGCACCCATAAGCTTTCTCGAATTTTCTGCTTCTATCATTCTTAGTTCAGCGGAGCCACGCGTACCTAACTCACCCCGGGTCAAATCACAGAGACCTACCGAATGCCCCAATGCTATATGCTTTATCAATGTGCCAGCCGCACCTAGTTCGATATCATCAGGATGCACACCAATCGCCAAAATATCCACTTTCATCTTGTTAATTTATTGATAGGTGGAACATATAGTATCCTAAAAAGTTTATGAACAATTATTTGTTTTGCTATGACAAAAATCACCACCTTATTAAAGCACTTCCCCATGTGAATCCGCTCCCGAAAGCCGCGATACAAACTAAATCACCTTCTTTGATCCTACCTTGCTCCCATGCTTGACACATGGCCAATGGGATGGATGCTGCGGTAGTATTGCCATATTTTTGGATGTTGTTTACCACTTTTTCATCAGGCAATTTTAATGCTCTTTGGACAAACTGACTGATTCTTAGATTCGCTTGATGTGGCACAAATATATCTATGTCTTCTGTCGTATGCCCAGTTTTGTCTAAGGCTTCTTTGATAACTTCAGGAAATTTGACAACAGCTGTTTTGAATACCAATTGTCCAGTCATATTGGGTGCCAACATACCATCATCCACCATTTTTTGGGTAACAAATACACCACCTGGTACAGAAGGATCTGGATAACCAAACTTTTCAGTACCCAAATGATATCCTCCATGCGAACCTGGGTTAATCATGGCTAGTTCTTCGGCATGTGTGCCATCAGCGTGAAGGTGTGTGGTCAATATTCCTTGTCCTTCTTTTTCTGTAGGTTGTAATATTACAGCACCCGCCCCATCTCCGAAAATAACGGTCACTGCCCTACCCTCATCTGAATAATCAAGACCCATCGAGTGCATTTCAGCACCTACCAGCAAGATGTTTTTGTACATGCCTGTCTTTATAAATTGGTCTGCAATAGATAGTCCATATACAAACCCAGAACATTGATTTCTGATATCTAAAGCACCTACTTCCCCACTTGTAATCCCTAGCTCTCTTTGCAATAATACACCACATCCTGGAAAATAATAGTCAGGACTCAGTGTAGCAAATATTATAAAATCTACGTCTTCTTTTTTTATTCCGGCTCTTTCTATGGCGATTTTTGCAGCCTCTGCCCCTAGCGTAGTAGTTGATTGTTTATGTTTTTCTGCATACCTTCTTTCTTCTATACCTGTTCGCTCTCTAATCCACTCATCTGTAGTATTCATTAGCTTGGACAAATCATGATTTGTTACAATCTTTTCAGGGACATAACTTCCTATACCAGCAATTTTAGTTCGCATCTTATGATTTCTTTTTGTGACTTAATGTATAAACGCTCAAATATAGAAAGTAAAGCGATATTTTTATATTTTAGATCAAAATAATTCCAAATCAAACACTTTTTAAAACACACATTTCCAAGATGTTATTCATAAACTGAATTGATAAATTAAACAGCCTACTCGATAATTAAATTTATAGGATTCTATTTTTACATGCTAATCCAAAATATTTCATACCTTTATCTCTATAAATTCTTAAAATTATGTTGTGGGACGTTTTGTCAAATGAAGAAAAAAATGATGTTTTATTAAAACTATTGGTGTACATGTCACAAACGGATAATGTGATCAATGAAAGTGAGTTTTCATACTTAATCTACGTGTGTAACAATCTAAAGATTGATCCTGAAGAATTAAGAAAATTTGAAAATGTACACGACGTAGAAAAAGATATTTTGCCTACATCAGAGCAAGATCGAGTGAATATTTTGTATCACTTATTGTTTGTTATGAATTCGGATGACAATATTAGTCCAGAAGAAGAGAAAGCAGTCTATCATTTAGCATTTAAACTTGGTTTTAATGAAGAGACAACAAGAGATTTTATTGAACTTATGAAAAAGTACAAGTTGGATGAACTACCTCCAGGAAGCATGCTTAAAATCATTAATAAATTCCAGAATTAATCCTAATTTGTCCGCTAAGCATCATTTATTTGTAAATGTTGCTTTTTTGACAAACTAAATACTTCTTTTTGCCGTTGTAAAGTTTTTTAATTAAACCATCATCATATGAATTTTAGAATTACTAATACTTTGATTTTGTGGATATTATTTGTGTCCATTGCACAATCCCAAAACTTTGACAGACTGAATATTCCTGTCACTTCTGGACAAAAAACGCTCAAACTTCCACTTACAGGTGGTCTTAAAGCAGGTCAGTTTTCCAATATCGATTTTAATAATGATGGGATGATGGACCTTTTTGTATTTGACAGAAACGGAGATCAAGTTTTACCATTTTTAAAGACTGGCGCTGTAGGAAGTTTTGATTACGTATTTGCACCAGAATATATTCCGATTTTTCCAAAAATGAGAGATTGGTGTTTATTAGTTGATTTTAACAATGATGGTATCAAAGACATTTTTACCTCTGCAAATTCTATCGGAGGATCTATAGAAGTTTGGAGAGGTAAACAACAAAATGGAGCATTATCATTTGAACTAGTTACTTTTAATCAAGAATTACGTGATATTTTAATATTTAAGACTCCTAGTGGAGATTCTTCTCAAATATATGTAAGTTATTTAGATTTACCAGCAATAACCGATATCGATGGTGATGGAGATATAGATATAGTCACGTTTGAACCAGAGGGTAGTTATGCATCATATTATCAAAATTTAGTTGTAGAAGAAAATTTAGGATTAGAGACTTTTAAATACCTAAGAAAAGACCTTTGTTGGGGCAAATTTTCAGAAAATCAGTTTAACGAGGAGATAAAACTCAGTGACGACCCATTTAGTTGTGCAGATTATTTTTTGACGGGTGGCAATCAAGGAAACAGACATTCAGGATCTTCATTGTGCTTATTGGATTATGATGGAGACAAAGACAAAGACTTACTTATCGGAGATTTGGGATCGTCAAGAATGAAGCTTTTACTTAATGGTGGTAGCAGAGAAAATGCCCATGTGACTTCATTTGACCAAACATTTCCTAAAGATGACAACCCTATATTTATGGACATTTTTCTAGCTGCTTATCATGTAGATGTAGACGCTGACGGAGATAGAGACATCATAGCAACCACCAATAATACATCAAGTGGAGAATCTGAAAATCATATTTGGTTGTACAAAAACATTGGTTCGGACGTTGCACCACAATTCAAATTTGAGAAGAAAAACTTTTTGATAGACGAAATGCTAAACTTTAGTAATGGAAGTCATCCTGCATTTGCAGATATTAATGCTGATGGATTGTTAGACATTTTGGTCGGAAGTAATGGTATTCAAAAAACATTTGGAGAGAAAGAAAACCGACTTTACTTATTATTAAATACTGGTACAAAAGATTCGCCAGCTTACCATCTTGCAGATGAAGATTATCTTGAATTTTCAAAATATGATGATACT
>JBGSOH010000122.1:0-7108 GCA_041739205.1 Saprospiraceae bacterium | reverse complement strand
ATGAAGGTATACTATTACAATTCGGTATGTTTCCTGATATTCTCATGGTGCATGGCCATCAGGGTTACTTGCCAATAGTAACCAATCTATTTGAATACATAGGTCTTCCTGTATATCGATGGATAGTCAATGATATCAAAGGAAAGCCTCGTAAGATAACTTATGAGTCTTATTGTGCTATCGAAAAAGATGAAAATGCCTTTTACACTTGGTGCGAAAAACAATATAACACGATTGTGATTTTTGGCCATACCCATAGACCTTTGTGGGGAAGTAAAACAGTAGTAGATAATTATAAATTAAAACTTGAAAGTAAAGTTCGTGACCTAAAAGATGTTGCCAAAAAAAACAATGTGACGGTCAATACATTAAAATTAAATCCAGTTCAATATGGTGTCGAAATACTCATCCAAGAAATAAATGAATATATATCTGTTATACAAAAAAAGATGGAAGAACATGGTACATGCAGTGCACCAAAACCAATGCCATTGATTTTTAATACTGGATGTTCGATTTTTCATGATGGTGATATCACCGGGATAGAAATAGATCAGGGGAATATCCGACTCATTAAATGGGGCGTCAATAAAACTAAAACTGCCATAGAAAGAGAAGTATTGGAAGAAGAGTATTTGGGTGATATGATTTTAGGGTAAAAAATTAAGCATTGATGGTATTTTGGTTTCTCTTTTAAAGAATAGAAAATCATAATCAGACCTAATCCTTAGTTAAGATTTTAGTTTTGGTTTCGAAATTAAAAAATAAACGGCTTTTCTTTGTTGGTATAATCCAAAAGATACAGTTAACTATTATAAACTTCTAGGATACTTTTGACCAATGAATCGACCAAAGTATTGATATACACTTCATCCCATAAATTATTATAATCTATAGGATGATCCATAAAACCACATTCAATCAAAAAAGCTGGGGCTTTAGGTTTCCTTAAAATATAGAAATCCTGCTCTTTATCCCGATCTCCATCTGACCAATCAAAACGCATACTTGAGCCAATCATATCGGACTCTAGATTTCTAAGAACTATACCACCTATACCATCTGATGAAGTTCTACCAATAGTTGTAAAACCTTCGATACCTGTGCCACCACCGGCATTCGCATGAATAGAAAGTATCCATACATTCTGGTTTGATTCATAAATTTTATCAGCTCTTATACTCCTAGTTTCTAGTGTCACATCAGTGTATTCTGGAGAGATATGATAGTAAGGTATCTTTTTGCGGTCCAGCTGCTCGATTACTCTATTGACTACCCATCTATTAAACATACCTTCGTACAATACACCCTTACTCCAATTAGGACTTCGTTTGCCAGGTGTTTGATATACATTATTGATCATACCACCATGACCATTATCCAAAATTACTGTCCTACCCATGATTTTTAAAGTTTTGATTTATATGTACTAAAGCATTAAATTAACCCAAAATAAAATGCAAATTTATAGCGTTTTCCATCTAGTGTCAATATAACTTTTGTTATAGTAATACACAATAATATGGTTATAATACATTGAAGAACCGTGCTATATACTATTCAACTATAAATTTACCAGATACAACATATCAAAAATTTGAAACACTTTAATGCCTTCTCCAATTTTCAATTAATCATCTTATCTTGCTTCTCTTTATCCCCATTTAAGTATTACTACGTATAAAAAAAACAAGTAAAAATACGCTGATTTAATGCAATGACACTGAATACCTTTGTAGCCATCAAAGCAGGACATTTATGTTGTCAAATAGTTAGATCAAACTAGTTATTTAAGGCATTAGCGATTGAATGTTAAGTAACCCCATTTTACCACTTTCAAAACCATTGGTATGAAAAGTATCAGAAACTTTTTGTGTTATTTTGTGATATCCTTTTTTCTGTTTGTAGGTCATACATTGTATTGCCAATCTGATGCTGCATCCAAGTCACAATTTTTTGATGCCAAATATGCTATCATCAAAAACAGTGTCGTACATAATGATACAGCCACCTTTAAAATGCTCAAAAATCACCCAATTAGGATTTCTAAGGTGAATGCTGATACGATTTTTGTCGAGCTGAAACAATTTGGCGAATTGGACATTCCAGATAATGATTTGCTCAAAAGGGTAAAAAAAGAAAATGTCGTCATGTATATCCTCATTAGTGAAGGTACCGACAAATTAAAATTTATAGACTTCGACTTAAGTCCATTGGTGATTCCTATCAAAGTAAGACCTGTGCTGGATAACAATCCACTTCAGTTTTTGGGTGATGTGGCCATCGGCCCATATTTCGGATTTCAAAAAGGATCCAAGTCTTTTAACCTTACCTCCCAACCAACTCAAACATCAACCACTTTTTGTGCTTTCGGTACGCCTACGATGATTAACCTCAACCCTTCCAACCAAAATGACAGCACTACCAATACGAATACAGTACTTGGGATAAGTACAGGTGGTGGTATTTTATTTGACATCAATGACCTACAGTTTGGACTTGTGGGTGGTTGGGATTGGATAAGTGGTACGGCTTCACAATCATGGGTTTATCAAGGCAAACCTTGGCTTTCTTTTTCTTTCGCTTACAATCTTTCAAACCAATAAATATATGGATACCACTGACAATTCCACAGCGAATAAACCCGTCACTCAAAACAATCTCCTTACTGAGATCAAAGTAATCTTGGATTTTATGTACCATAAAGGCATCAAATTACCAGATAGTTTATCCGCACAATCTCTCACAGCTGATGATAACATTATTAATACAGCTAGCTTGACCGCAGATTATAATGCTGTGATTACCGCCATTCTACCATCTACACCTGAATCCATCGAGTTTATTGGAAAGGAATTTGAAGGCAAAATTGCTGATTTAAAATCTTGGAAAATCCCTGTGGTCAAAAAATATATTGTGCTTAGTATATT
Organism: Saprospiraceae bacterium; assembly: GCA_041739205.1. GTDB lineage: Bacteria > Bacteroidota > Bacteroidia > Chitinophagales > Saprospiraceae > OLB9. The sequence goes on along the minus strand of JBGSOH010000122.1, from coordinate 4,178 downwards.
GGCTTTGATCGGACTCATAGGTTTCAGTTTAATGCCTAATGTCACCGCCGAAAATCAAGAAAAAGGAATTTTAGCATTGCAAGGTCTGCCTTTATTAGAAAATTTGGGTGTGATACTTTTTGCTTCTTTGTTAGGGGTGATGTTTTTTGTGTTGAAGACGATCAAAGATAAAATAGATGATTTCACGCTAGTACCTGTCGATATCTTTTCATTCAATATTTCCATCATGATCGGTATTGTTTCAGGTTTTATTATCTCAGAACTTTTTACATTCACATCAACCATTATGGGATCATCGATAGAAGTCCATAAAATGACTTTGGCATTGCTCGGAGGTTTTGCATCGGATGCGATATTTTCCATTCTTCAGAATATAGTCAATAAAATAAAGACACTTTTTGCAGAGTGATGGATTAGGGTGGTTGTGATGATCATTTGACTCTAATTTTCGTAGATTTCGTTAATCCTTTAGGGGAATTTTTATACACTAATTTTCACGCGTTTCACTAATTATTTGTTTCGTACCTAAAGGCACGTAGGAAATTGTTGTTGCAATATTTGCTACCGATATGTTGTCCCTAACGGGACAAGGTAAAAAAAAGTTACACAAGTTATTTTGTTTTGACACTAATTTTCGTAGATTTCATTAATTACTCTGGTAATGGTTTTGACTTTAATTCTCGCAGATTACGCTAATTAATTTAGGAATTGATTTGACGCTAATTCTCGCAGATTACGCTAATTAATTTGGGAATTGATTTGACGTTAATTATCGCAGATTACGCTAATTACTTTAGGAATTGATTTGACGCTAATTTTCGCGGATTTCACTAATTATCTGTTTTGTACCTAAAGGCACGTAGGAAATTGTTGTTGCAATATTTGCTACCGATATGTTGTCCCTGACGAGACTGGATAATAAAAGGCACCTTCCAAAATTACTTCGGAAGATGCCATCATGTATGGGAGATTATCTTACTTTCAAAAATAGAATCGCACCAAAAGTATTTTCTTTACGATGATGATTACCAAGAGACGTCATCTAGTGACGTGACCGGAAGTCTTAAACGGCTGCCTTCCAATACGGCTTCTGGCATAGTTGATTTTAAGGAAGCAGCAAAACGGAATTTGCATCTGAGTTCCAATTCCGAAAGTGTAACTTCATATACTTTGAAGGCTTGCAATTCTAGGATTTCTAAATCTTCAAGGTTTTGTGTTAGTAAAAAAGCTTTAGATTTTAATTCGTCATTGACCTTGTAAAATAGGACTTTGTAAAACTCTCTAGGTATTTTTAATTTACGGTAAGTACGATCGTCTTCATTAAATACGGGACCACCTATCATACTTATCTTTAGATCATCCACGTCTACATCTCTGAATACGGCATCTTCTAAGGCTCCCCAAATACCACCAAGTCCACTTTGGTTAAAATCATTCATTTGTGGGGCAATATTGGTAAAGAAAAAAGAATCTATATTTGCTTTTTTTGCATCCTCTAAGCTACCCCATAACAAATCAGCACGTCTGGCTATATGGCCTCGATCTAGATCATTATTGGAGTATAGAGACTCACCAGCTTGATACTTACTTGGTATTCTAGGATCCGTCTTAAATGAAATATTGGATCTACTTAGTTTTTTGATACTACCACCATCGATGTTCCATGCAACCCAAATAGCCATCTTTCTAGTCTTGTGCAGGGCTAATGAAAAATGTGTATAATCGATGATTTCAGACCCATTTAATTTGTAGGCTACACTTGCCACATCTAGTTTTGGTGTTTCTACTTTCACACCTAGAAAATCAGGATTATAAGCCTTCCCCGCATTGGGTGTGGCTACAATTGTTTTGGAAGTTTTGATACCTAGTTTTTCAAAAACAGACTTAGGGTAGCAAGCCAAAGCGTACTCCAAAGGATTTGCAGGGCCTTCACCAGCAAAATGTAGCCCTGCCATGATGTCTGATGGTTTATTATCTGATTTCAAAATCATCCAAACAGAACCTGAATCTCCACCTTCTGATATTTCTCCTCCTGATGGTGGTCTCGTATTGTCTACGCCTATTTCAAAACAACCTATCTCTTTTACACCAGTCATACCACCATAATTAATTTTGGTGATCACATCTGTTCGGACTACGACGCCATAAGTGACTTCGGTCGTACGCCCACTTTTCACTACCTTATCGTCCAACTCTGGATCACTGATATCTTTCACCTGTGTATTCAACTGTAGAATGTCTTCGCGGTAAGCGCGATTTTCTATAGAAGATAATGCACAGTCACCTGCAATACCAAGATATGACCTAACCAATTGTCCACAACTATTCAAGTGAATCCTGTTGTCATCCAATGGACCTGGTTGAACTATGGGATCACCAATATTGCCAAAACTGCCATGCAAAACATGCCAATTGCTGAGAATATATGGCGTTTCTGTCACTCTATCATATACAATACATCCGAGTGTTCCAGCTGTACCATGGACATTTGAAATACTGACCCCAGGACGTATCGGATCTATTTTTATCTTACGATTATTCGGTACTACGTCTTCTACAATAGTGTAAGACAGATTGTAAGTCCTCTGCAATACATCAGTAGGAATGATCATGCCGTCTACCTCAATAGTTTCTGGAATCATAGTAGTGCCTGCCGCTTCGAGTTGATCAGCTTCCAGTTTTGCGTCTACTGTAAATTGAATGGTAAGTTCATCCGTCCTTTTGCCATCTTTGATTTTGTACCCTACACCGATTGATGAAATATTGCCATCCTTTAGATAGTCATGTCCTTTGGATCGTATAAATTCTCTCAAAGATTTAAGGACTTCCTTTTTTGATTTTTTGGATTTTGATTTTGCCATTTCAGGATGATTTAATAGATGATTACAAACAACAATACAAAATTAAGCACAAACAAGCAAGTAGTAAATATAACTTTTGTTATATCAAGGCATTAATCCACTATTATTTTTCATTATTTATATTTATCAGTACTAAAACGTATAACAAAAGTTATACTCGGAACATAGGTTTAATGAAATAGAATTACTATTTGGGTAGTTTGTGGTGAGGTTAATGTTGATTTTTTTTACTATTCTGTAAAGTTAACATTTAAGTTTGATCAAAATTTTATCAAAATCATAGCCCATTGAATCCCTTCAATATTATTAATTTTACTTAATGGGTTATAGGAAAGTTTCCTTAGAAAAAAAGAATTCTCTATTACCTTACTACAGTCACGCTCCCTTTAAAGACTTTCCTAATCCCATTGACAAAGGTGACATCTGCCATCCATGAATAAGCGCCTTGTGGGACAATGGCATTTTCATATGTGCCATCCCAAACTTCCGATGGTGATGTATTCTCTAACTTATCTGATGTCCAAACTGCTTGTCCCCATGGAGAAAATACAGAAATTTTGTACGCAGCTAGTCCAACACCAACTGGTTTGAAAACTTTGACATCGCCATCACCATATTCTGGTGAAAGTGCATTGGGTGCAAAAAATGTGGTAATCCATTCAGGTGCCACAGGTTTCGTTATGCTATCTATACAAGTGTATTGACCTCCATTAGCATTAAATACGGTGAGCGTTACTAATAGATTTCTGTTTATATCATACTCATGGATTGGGCTTTCTTCGTCCGAAAAATTACCATCCCCGAAATCCCAAAGTGAACGATCATAATCGATAGATAAATTACTAAATCTTACTTCCCCAAGGATATTATCATCGTACTCTCCTTCATATTCAAAATCTGCTGTAGGACTATCATAGATGCGGATGGATGTATCTAGTGAAAATGTATCTTTACAAAATTCGTTATAAACGGCGATCAATGTGACAGAATAAGTTCCGGATGTTTGGAAGACCAATTCGGGTTCGACTACAGTTGTGGTACCTTGATTTTGGATATCCCATATATAGGATATTGCATTCATACTATTATTCTCAATGATAATGGATTCACCTTCACATGCTTGTCCGTTGACTTCAAAATCTGCGATGGGCTGTAAAAAAATGTCAACAACTTTATGAATCGTGTCTGCACATAAAAATTCATTCTGGGCAATAAGTGAGATATCATTGGTAGAAGCAGTAGTAAATACGTTATCAAAACTTGGATCTTGACTTGTTGCAATTCCATTTATAGACCACACATTGTCAAGATTGCCAA
>JBGSOH010000019.1:0-10213 GCA_041739205.1 Saprospiraceae bacterium | reverse complement strand
AGTCCTGGTATTCAAAGATTAGCAGCATTAATTGATAGAAGCGGACTTCAATATGGGTATGCTACGCAAAATAGTAAATCCACAGCCTATCATTACCAAACCAAAGCATCCAAAGCATTTGACATTCAGGAAGGAGATATGATCGTACAAGCAAGTCAGCCACGCTCGGTACTACTTCAGGTACTTATGGAAGAAGAGCCTGCACTCAGTGACTCTTTGACTTATGACATCACATCTTGGGCGTTGCCTTTTGCATATGGTATAGATTGTTATGCATATTCGACTGCTTTTAAAGTGGATGTATCCAAAACCAAAACAGAGAAAACAGTCACTAGAGAAATAAACGGAGCAGTTTTCAGCATTCAAATCCCTTGGAATGACCTGACATCTGCAAAAGCACTTTCAGATTTTTACAAAAAAGATTATAAAGTCAGAATGTCTGTCAAAGAATCCATATATCAAGGAAAAGTCATCCCTAAAGGCACATTGATGGTCAACAAAGGAGACAACAAGTGGAAAAAAGATTTTGAAACTGAAATTTTGACCATTCTATCAAAACACAATATTAGCGACTATGTGCGCCACACAAGCGGATTCTCTGATAAAGGAGGAGATCTAGGTGGTAATTATTTTCAGCTTATAAAAGCACCAAAAGTCCTAACTTTTTCTGGTCGTGGTGTTAGTGCCAATTCATGTGGTGAGATTTGGCATTACTTTGACGAATTGCTTGATTACCAAGTCAATATCGTAGAGTGGGATAATTTTGAAAGAGCTGATCTATCTACATTTAATACTATCATCCTGCCTGATGGATATTATAGAATTACAGACGAAAGATTCAAAGCTCTGACTGAATGGACTAGTAAAGGTGGCAGACTGATCGTGATAGATGGTGCATTGAGAAATTTTTCTGGAAAAGAAGGTTTGACATTCGAAACATTTGCAACAGAAGATGAAAAAAAAGCTGCTGAAGAAGAAAAATTAAAACAAGAATTAAAAGATAGACTGAATGATTTCGAAGGTCTAGAACGCAGAAGCATCAGCAAAAGTACAGGTGGCGCTATCATTAAAAATGTCGTAGATGACAGTCATCCACTTGGTTACGGATTGGGCAAAAGTTACTACAGTCTCAAGACTTCATCTAGTACCTATGTCACACAAAAAGGTATGTGGAATGTCATTCATATTCCGAGTAAATACGATAGTTACGGCTTTCTAGGCAGTGGTATCAAAAAGAAATTAGAAAATGCAGTTTCATTTGCAGTGCAATCACATGGCAATGGGCAGGCAATATATATGGTGGACAATCCACTATTCAGAAGCTTTTGGGACAAGGGGCTTTTGCTGTTTTCCAATGCAGTTTTTCTGAATGGTGTCTTACCAGAAAATTATTAACAGTGTACAAAATTTAAGCAAAATGACAAGTTTTATTCCTGTAGCAAAAGATAGTGACTTTACAATATACAATATTCCTTTTGGTGTGTTCTCAAAAGGAAATCGCCATCGTATATGTAGTAGAATAGGTGATACGATCATAGATCTGAATGCATGTTTAGCGACGAACATTTTTGATGGATTAAACCTTCCTGATACTATTTTTGCATCAAGATATATGAATGATTTCATTGCTTTGGGTAAGGCGACGACAAATGAAGTCAGAAAAAGATTGCAAGTGGCTTTATGTGCGGGTGGATATTTGGATAATGAATCTTTCAGGCCATCAGATATATTTTTGCGAGCAGATGAAGTGGAAATGTTATTGCCGATTCAGATAGGCGATTATACTGATTTTTACTCTAGCCGCGAACATGCATATAATGTAGGTGTAATGTTTAGAGATCCTGCCAATGCATTGCTGCCCAACTGGTTACATTTACCTGTAGGTTACCACGGTAGAGCATCATCGATCGTAGCATCAGGTACGCCCATCAAACGACCTAATGGACAGACCATGCCAGAAGGTGCAGAAAAACCTATTTTCGGACCAAGCAAACAGCTAGACTTTGAGTTGGAAATGGGATTTGTCATTGGCAAAGAAACGCCAATGGGGGCATCCATCAGTACTTCTGAAGCAGAAGAATATATCTTCGGATTGATGTTATTTAATGATTGGTCAGCACGAGATATCCAGAAATGGGAGTACGTACCACTAGGACCTTTTCTTGCTAAAAACTTTGCATCTACCATATCGCCATGGATTGTGACATTGGAAGCATTGGATAGTTTCCGTACAGCAGGACCAGATCAAGATCCTGAAGTGCTGCCCTATCTGACTTACGATGGAAATAAAAACTACGACATAAATCTATCTGTAGATATCGTTACGGAAGCCGGAGTCTCTCAAAATGTCTCCAAATCAAATTTTAAATACATGTATTGGAATATGTGTCAGCAACTAGCACATCATACAGTCAATGGTTGTAATGTCCGTGTAGGAGACTTATTAGCTTCGGGAACCATTAGTGGCAAATCACCAGACTCTTATGGATCGATGCTAGAAATAGCTTGGAAAGGCACAAAACCTGTCCAAATGCCTGATGGTACGGAACGTAAATTTATCCTTGATGGAGATACAGTGGTCATGCGAGGATGGTGCGAAAAAGACGGCGTAAGGATAGGATTTGGGCCTTGTGATGGGAAGGTTATTGGGTGATATGTCTCATAATAAACTTTCAAATATCAAAAATACTTACAAAAAAAACTCTCGTATTAAACTAGAAGATTTAAAACAAACGTAATAAAAAGGATGAGTAAAATTAAATAATTTTACCCATCCTTAGTCAATATTACATTTTAGAATTAGAATCCAGTTGAACTCTACTTGTTCTTATCTTTTCAAAAAAATAAATTAATAAAACAAAACCCAAACTAAAATAATATGGCTTATAATTGTCAATTCCATCACTAAAAAGCTTGTCGAAAACAAGTAAAATAGTTTGAAAAATTAAAAAAAATACTGCGAATTTTGAAAAATATTCTTTAAAAAATTTCATGATTAATATATTTAAACTGAATTTCGAAATAAAATATAAGATACTTTGAAATAGTTTTAAAACCACTTGCCAATACTACAAGCTAAACCACAAGCAGCACCTGCCCTCATCCTTCTTCCTTGTCCACTAGGATCTAAAGTCCCATTATTATAATCTTCGTAAACCGAGTGCACCCAACCAATAATATATCCAGCAGCATCAAGTTGAATTGCTTGAACATCGTCATCATTATCAGTTATTTCACCTATCCAAAAATCAAAGCTACTTAATAAAAGATTATAACCAGCCTTAACATCTTGGTCAGTTTCAGTACTTATTTTTGATGTTATAGAGTTTCTGTAAGCGGTTGTCAGTTGTAAATTAAAAATTGTACTCTTAAGTTCTGTTAGCTTATTCTTCTTTTCTGTTGAAATTGATGAAACATCATTCAATTTATTAATGCTAGAAGTAACTACTGGTTCAAGGTTGCTTTTATTTGTAACAACATTTGAAAGTAGTGTCCCATTTACTGAGATAGAAGAATAATTTGAATATCCAGAGTTAAATGCGTCAAGAATTGTAATAATACTTGGTTTCGGACTTAAAACAACTTGAGTTTTTGCGTATAACAAACCTTGATAATGGTAATCATAAACATTATTATTTATATCATCAGCTAAAGTTCTATTTTCAACATCGAGTTCTTCTTTCAAAGAAATAGACTTAGCATCTTCTTTACTACAAGATGATATAAAACAAATACTTAGTATTCCAATAAAAAATAAATTTAAAATTTTCATGTTAAAATAAATATGATTTGGCTGACCAGCAGATCCCACCGTTTGACCAATAATAGTCTTTGTAAAAATATAATTTTCAAATAAAGTTACAATTTGTTGTTTGCTTTACTTCCAAAAGCGCCTACCTTGATCTTGTTCGCTTTTTTAAGGTTTTCCTTAGCTAAAAATATAATAAATCTTTAGAAAGAATCTTTTTACGTATTTTTACACATTAAATTTCAGTTAATTTAAAAATTAGATTTATTAAGTCTTTTTTGAAATAGTGCTGCAGTCACTGACTATCATAAAAGAACTACTATGCAAAAATAATACTTATTTTCATATAACAAAACATTTCTTTATTTTTTTTTTGAAAATATTTTAATTATTTTAATTATGCAAATATAATAATCAAAAAGGAAGTGGAGATTGGCCAGATAGGAAGTAATGAAATAGTTAAATCTAATTTCTGTATAAAAACTTGAGAGTTTATTTGAACTAATTTTCAAATAAACTCTTTTTTATGTAGCAAAAGCTTCCAGCTTTTGACACCTCTAAAAAGTAGCCTTTATCTGCGCTCTACCCACATTGACCAAAGGGGAAATACCCGTTTTCCTACCTTCATAATTGATGGTAAGATCAATGTTTTTAGCCATTCTTTTGGTGTAAATGATATTCCATATATAGTTACGTCCATTCTTTAATCCATCGAGCAAGTCATATTCTATTGGTGAGTTTGCCTTTCCTGAAAACTTGATGTTGACATAACTTACGGTGCAATCAAAACTATATTTACTAGCCTTTCTTAGTGCAAATTCTGATGTAAATTCATTTACAAATGCATTGTCTTTACTTAAAATCTTCTGCTGTTTGTCTTCATAATTGTATTTAATATTGATCCTCGTATTTGTGCTCGGTCTGATACTTATCTCAGGTTTAACCCTATAAATATCTATAGCTAGATTACGATCTCCAAAGGCTTCTGATTGATATGATTTTTCTGATTTCTCAAGGATAAAAAACATATCCAACTTATTCCAAAGGTTCCATCTAGACCTTAAAAAATAATCATTCAGTCCCCTATCTTCTCTTCCACTCACTTGGATAATCCTATTTTGATTATTGCGATTACCTACTTGAACATCATATTTGACATTTCCCCGATTAAAAAATATGGTATTGGCATTCAATGAATTATAAGCGACTAAAGACGTATCTCCCAAACTAAAATCTACATACGAACTTAAAGGAGAATCAGCGCCATCCATTTGTTTTTTTGTAATTCTAAAATTAGACAAAGTAGAAAATCGAGATACAAATCGGTAAAACTTACTTTTTTTGACACCTTCTTTGTATACTTTAAATTTTGAAGGGTCGATTGTTAAGTTTTGGTTCAGCTCGATATTATTGGTACGTATAAACTCATTATTTGTCAATGTGAGTCTGATGTAATTGGAAAGTGGGTTGGTAGGATCATACCTGAAATCTTGGATATTACTTAGGTTGGGGTTTTCAGATTCGGTGATCAAAAAATAATCTCCCTGACCGACTTCTACTTTCTGAAAGATATACTCGATTTTGGGTTCTTGGCCAGAATTTGTATTATAACTTGTCGTGGATCTTATGCCTGAATTTATAGCCGCAAATGTATAATCCATCCTACCAAGAATGGTCTTTTTACTACTATCATTAGGAAGCAAAGATGGATCTATCACATTCAAATCACGGCCTATAAGACTCCATTGCAAATCCGAATTTTTGGATGCTAACCATTTACCTGCTATTTCTATTTCCTTTGCATTGGCAGCTTGTTGCAGACTATTTTGTTTTGCAAAAAAATCATTTCTTTCTGCATATGAAAGTTTCAAAGCAAAATCTCTAGTAAAATCATTGGTGACAAAAAACTTAATATTGCTATATGAATAACTGCGCGACAGCAGTGTGTCCGAAATATTGCCACGAAGCTGATTGGACTCAGCATCATATTCGCCACCTATGGACCAATTGTTATTTTTGTCAAGTTTATACTGTGCCGTGATATTTGGTCGTATAAATGTTGTGTTTTGATTTAGCGCAGATGACTCAGATGTTAGGTAATTTGTAAAAGCTTTGAAATTTATCCTACCTACATCATACCTTACAGTTCCTTGGTGTTTATTACCATTGTAAACATCTGCCTTGCCAAAATGATTAAAACCATAATCAACATTAAACCCAGTTTTATTCCCTATACTCACGGTTGTAAAAAGTAGATTTTCATCACCCTTTGCCGTAAGTTGCTCAATATTCCAATCTCTTGTAAACTCAGGTACCCTGAAAGGATTGAGTGCATTAAAATCCCGTTGTACAAATTCATGTTTTACATTTGCTCTTAACTTCCAACTACCTATACTATCGAGTTTTACAACATGATTCAGCGAGACATGAGACGAAAAACCGATATTATCATCATTATTAATAATAGACAATCTATTTTTATCTAAATTGGACATCGCTACCTCAGCAAATACATCACTTTCTTGACTAAACTTATAGGATCCATTAAGTGTAAATAGCTGCTTTTGCTCGGGCGGAATCAGCTGTACCACAGGCAGATAGCTACCCAAATTATCTCCAACATATCTATACACCCGTGCATTTTTGTTTTTGGTATTGTCTATCACATAATCTCCACGACCTTGACCTACTTCAGAAAAAACTGCCGTGTACTGTGCACTATCTACACTTTCTGTAAATCGCAAAATGATATCGGTAGGATCCAAAGGATTAGGCTCACCAATGTACAAAATCCTAGCACTTTCCATTTTTTCAGCATCAGAAAGCACTCGTAAACTTCTACGTACTGACCTTGTAGGATCATCGCCACTTATTTGCAGAATATTCAAATCTGTAGAATCCAACTGTACATCGCCAGTCGAGTTTTTGCTGTCCTGCTCAGAATAAAAGTTGAAATTTACATTCCAATTTCTACCACGATATTCTGTCTCTGTGGCATAAAGAGAACGTAAATATGAAATATCTGTATATTCAAAATCGACAATGACCCTAGAATCTCTTGCTATCACACGAGTTGGCGAAAAAGTAATCTCCGCTCTATTATAATCAATAATATAGTCATAATCAAAACCACGTTTCATAAGGATACCATTATAAAAAACCTTCTCTGTACCAGCCAAAACAATGATGAATCGCTCACCATTATTTCCTTGCAATCTATATGGACCTTGATTTCCTTCTGTGGTAACAATTGGCTGTCGTGCAAACTTACCTCTCGATATGGCAAAACTGCCTTTGGAATACACTTCGGTACTTTTGGATGTATTTATGGTAGACGCCAGGCTCACACCTTTCAGTTTTTTGAAGTAATTCATAAAATAACTGTTGGGCTTTCGCAATTCATAATCTCCTGCAATGATTGAAGTTTTATCCTTGCTCACTTGGATAAATACCCTATCAAACTCTTGCAATTGCTGCGTATTTCCTTGGGCTTGAATGGGAAGATTTTCATCAGAAATAGCAGCCACAACTTTCAAGCCATTACCCAAATCACCGATGAGTTGCATGTCAAAATTAGAATTTAATACCAAACTTTGACTATTTCCCACTGACAAGCCTCTTGAAAAACTACCTTTATAATCCAATCCTTTGGACTCAATCAGGGCATTTTTATTATCATTGGGTCGATATTCGTATCCTGTGATCAATGGCCTTTCTTTAAACGCTAACGCTGTAGAATCTACTACATAATAAGGCCTATTGATATCAAAAGTAAACGTTCGGTAATTTACTGAAATCGACTTATTGAGTAAACTATCGCAAACGTTTTGGTCAAAAACGATGGCATTATTACTTATACTAAATCCTGTAATCGTATCATTGCCATTGGTAATCAATACATTATTGGGAATGATCGTTTTTTCATCCAAAGTAAGGTTACAACTATTGACCAAAATTTGTTTTTTTTTCAATGGATGATTATTGACTACCTGACCGATGACATCAGTCGGGAGTACCCAATATAGCGCCCAGAAAAGTAACAATCTAAAATGCATATGCTAATATACGTAAAAAATCAACATTGAAGTATATAGATTGATTCCTGAATGTCTTCTTCATTAAGAAAATGATAAAATATAGCTTTTTGTAGAATGATAAAATAGTTCAAGATTCCACTCCGAAAAGACTCAAAATCTGATAATCAACCGCTTTCTACCCTAGATTTTAAAGGAAACCCGTTGATTATCAATTTAGTAGAAAATAGTAATTTTCTTGGGAAATACTTTTCTAAGTAGAGTCACTTTTAATTGTTTTATATCTTTAAAAACAAAGAAAATCGTTTCCTATTTACTCAGATAAGCTTGTACATTGTCTAATATTCTTTTTTCAATATTAGCAACATCTGCTTTTACAAATGTCTGTCCAGTAATAATTTCGTATAATTGTATATATCTATTGGATATTTCCCACACAAACTCATCAGGCATTAAAGGCATTTCTTGACCTTCAAGACCTTGAAAACCATTGGAGATTAACCATTCACGAACAAACTCTTTGGATAGTTGTGGTTGAGCTATGCCTTCTTCTTGTCGTTTTTCGTAACCATCTGCATGAAAATATCTGGAGCTATCCGGCGTATGAATCTCATCGATCAAAATGATGTCATCACTTACCATCCCAAATTCATACTTGGTGTCTACTAAAATCAAACCACGCTCCGCTGCCATTTCTGTACCTCGAGCAAAAAGCGCTCTAGTGTATTTCTCTAAAACATCCCAATCTGCTTGACTGACGATACCTTGACTGATGATTTCAGCCACAGAGATGTCCATGTCGTGACCTTCTGATGCCTTGGTTGTAGGTGTAATGATGGGTGTCGGAAATTTATCATTTTCAAGCATTCCTTCTGGCATGGTCACGCCACACAATACTCTTCCACCTGACTTATAAGTCCTCCATGCATGACCTGACAAATAGCCACGAATGACCATTTCTATTTTGATGGATGCTGCTTTGACCCCTATTGATACATTTGGATCAGGACTTGCTTCCAACCAATTGGGTACAATATCTCTTGTAGCTTGCAGAAAATGATAGGCTATTTGATTTAAAACTTGGCCTTTATAAGGGATTGACTTTGGGAGTATATGATCGAATGCAGATATTCTGTCTGATGCTACCATCAACAACGAATGTCCTAGATCATAAACATCCCTGACTTTGCCATGATAAACATTCTGAACACCTTCAAAATCAAAAGAAGTATTACGAATCGTACAGCTATCTACTGTCATATCTACAAAAAATGAAAGTTAAATATTGGTCACAGAGTTTCTATCAAAAAGCACATCTTTTAATTCTTTCAATGCTTTATACTCATGGGGTAAAACTTTTTTGAATGCTTCTTTTACTGCGAAATAAGCACCTTTTTCACTACCTGGAAGGTTTTCTTTTACGATGGCTTTTACGAGTTTTACATCGTGCTTGAGCATGCCACGTATCGATGGGATATCATGCCAGTCTCCTTCTATAGCTAGCGTTTTAATCGTACGACCTTGCTCGTCTTCTGTTGTATCAAGGTCTATGATATTTTTCACATTTCCTTTTTCACGTATAGATTCTGACAAACCTTGTGGTATTTGCCAGATGTCTTGATCTTTATCCATCTCATTATTGATCAAGAAAATCTCTAATCCTTTCTCATGAAATCGGTAAATAACTACCCTTGCTAAATCTAATACACTCATAAAATCATGTGATTTACAGCTCAAAAATACAAACATTAGACTAAACTAAGTCATAATAACTTGCATAACTTAAAAAAAATATATTTGTTGCGGTAATTCACTAAAAAACTTACATAGCAACTTTATATTTTAATCGCCTATAAAGCCTTGTATCATGGTAAAAAAACCAACCAAAATAAGGCCATACGTAATCACTTGACCATCTGAACCCATCGTTATCATGATTCCAACGATAAAAAGTATAAGTCCCAAAATAATTTTACCAGCATTAGGACCTCTAGTGTTTGTTACATTGGGTTGATGACTTGGATTATTTCCTGGTATGCCATTTAAATTGTAAGGCGAATTATTCTGCGGTGCTCCTTGACTTACAACGGTAATAAATCGCTCATCCATGACTTCTTTTAATACCTTTTTTAAATTGAAGTGGGAGATATCATTATTGTTAAAATCAAAAGTACCAAAAGGGTCTGCATTTAGTCTTTCGAGTTCAGATCGTAATTCATCATCAGTCTTTGACTTATACAGTTCTCGGATTTTCATTTCGTCGTTAATAGTCATGTGTGTAAGATTTAAAGTTGAGTCCACTCCGAAAAGTATTGAAATAATAAAATACAAATATAGGATAAAAAATGGACACATGTTATAAATTTGTGATATCAAAATATATATAAACAGGATGCTCAAGAAATCACCGAAAAACCAACAGTTGGATATG
>JBGSOH010000004.1:0-17584 GCA_041739205.1 Saprospiraceae bacterium | reverse complement strand
GTTACAAATAATGACATTAAAAAATAGAAAAATAGCTTCATTCTATTGCTTTTATAAATTTTTGTGAAAACGTCTGACCATTAACTGATAGATTTGCATTGTAAAAACCTAATGGGTGATTACTTAAATCAAAAGATATACGAGTTGGTATTTGAATATTACTGAATATTTCTAATATCAAAGAGTCTTTACCATCCGTAACATTAAACTCAATCGGTGTACCTACTACCCATTTATCTTCAAAAACTGACAATTCAAAAACAGTTGATCCAGGATTTGGGGAAATCTGAAAGTAAGAAAAAGCATTATTTTGATTTTCCTTTTCGCAAGACATAAAAACCAAACATCCGAAAAAAAGTAGAAAACTTATTATTTTTTGCATAAAGTGATAATTTTAATATCTGAATGACGAAAAAAATCAAAAATATATTGTCAAAAAAAGTAACAATTTATTTAAAACCCCAAAGGGGTTAAATATTAATAACCACAGATGAAATCTGTGGTAAGAATGGTTACAAAAAAGATGAATTAACATTTACCTCTCAGAATTATCTTAGAATTTTTATTTATCCACACCATAATTGTACCTTTGCGGTCAAATCTTAATAAATATACTATATGTACAGAAGTCATAATTGCGGCGAGTTGAGAATATCAGATGTGGGAAGTAAAGTCACGATCTCTGGTTGGGTCCAAAAAGGAAGAGACCTAGGTGGATTGACTTTTGCAGATGTGAGAGATAGATATGGTGTGACACAGCTGGTATTTAACATGGACGAAAACGCAGATTTGTGTACAAAAGCCCGTAAACTTGGTAGAGAATTCGTCATTCAAGCTACGGGAATAGTGAGAGAAAGATCATCCAAAAATGCAAACAGAAGCACTGGAGATATCGAGATAGAAGTGCAAGAACTGAATATTCTCAATGAGTCAAAAGTACCACCATTTAGCATAGAAGACGAAACTGATGGAGGTGATGATCTCCGTATGAAATATAGATACTTGGATATCAGACGAACACCTGTTCAGAATAATATCATCTTTAGGTCCAAATTGGCACTTGAGACTAGAAAGTACCTAGATTCACAAGGATTTATAGAAGTAGAAACGCCCTTTCTGATCAAAAGTACGCCAGAAGGAGCAAGAGACTTTGTCGTGCCGAGCCGACTCAACCAAGGTCAGTTCTACGCATTACCCCAATCACCTCAGACCTTCAAACAAATATTGATGGTTGCTGGTATTGATAAGTACTTTCAGATCGTCAAGTGTTTTAGAGACGAAGACCTTAGAGCAGATAGACAACCAGAATTTACACAGATAGACTGTGAGATGTCATTTGTCCACATAGAAGATATCCTCAATACATTTGAAGGATTGGCAAGACACTTGTTTTTACACACGCTTGGATTAGAATTAGGAGATTTCCCGCGTATGTCTTATGATGATGCCATGCAAAAGTATGGTTCAGATAAGCCAGACCTTCGTTTTGATATGTCATTTGTGGAGATGAATAGCTTTGTAAAAGGCAAAGGTTTCAGCATTTTTGATGAAGCAGAAATGGTCGTTGGTATTTGCGCTAAAGGTATCGCCGAAAAATATTCCAACAAAGACCTAAAAGACCTGACTGAATGGCTTCAAAGACCACAAATAGGTGCCAAAGGCCTTGTTTATGTAAAATATCAAGAAGATGGAAGCATAAAATCTACGGTAGGTAAGTTTTATTCAGATGAAGACTTACAACAATGGGCAGAGCATTTTGGTGCTGAAAAAGGAGATATCATTTTTGTACTAAGTGGCGAAACCGAAAAGACAAGAAAACAATTGAGCGAGTTGCGTTTGGAGTTGGCTAAAAAACTTGACCTCATCAAACCTGGAGATTTCAAACCTTTATGGGTACTAGACTTCCCGCTACTAGAATGGGATGAAGATGCCAATAGATTTCACGCCATGCACCATCCTTTTACTTCTCCCAAAAAAGAAGATATCTCTCGTATGCTAAATGGTGACCACGAAACCATGAAGTCCTTAAAAGCCGATGCGTATGACCTAGTCATCAATGGTGCAGAGATCGGTGGTGGATCTATTAGAATTCACGACAGAGCATTACAATCCAAAAACTTTGATCTACTAGGATTCACCAAAGAAGAAGCAGAAGCACAGTTTGGATTTCTCCTTGGAGCATTTGAGTATGGCGCTCCTCCACATGGTGGTCTAGCCTTCGGATTTGACAGATTATGTGCCGTTATGAATGGTCAGTCATCTATCAGAGACTTCATAGCCTTCCCTAAAAATAACCAAGGTAGAGACATGATGATCGACGCACCATCACCTATACATGATGCACAATTGAAGGAGTTGTGCCTAGATGTAAAAGTAGAAAAAATGTAGTTTCTTTTAACTTCCATTGATAAGCTAAGCGTCCTCGCTTAGCTTGCATTAGTGTAAGCGTCTCGCTTATAACCTTTTCTATTAATTTTGATCTACCACAATCCCGAAGGGATGACAAGATTATAGGAAATATTTGCCCAATGCCGTTTAAAACCCTGAAAGGGTGACATCTTATTTATTTTAAAAGTTTCTTTAATTGTCAAAGTCGAATCGTTAAGCGAAGCGTCCTCGCTTAGCTTGCATTAGTGTAAGCGTCTCGCTTACTGCGTTTACCTATTAATTTTCATATTGATCTGATCCAATCCCGTAGGGATGACAAGATTGTAGCAAATTATATGCCCAATGCAATTTAAAATCCTGTAAGGGTGACATCTTATTTATTCTAAAAGTTCATCCAATTGCCAAAGTCGAATCGTTAAGCGAAGCGTCCTCGCTTAGCTTGCATTAGTGTAAGCGTCTCGCTTACATGTGTAGATGGTTAATTTTCTGTACCCACGCAGTCATACGACTTTCAGCAATTCAACCAAACAAGCAAACTTGTGCAGCTTTAGCGGCATCAACAAGCTTGTGCTCCTTTAGCGGCATCACTCTTCCATCTCATACAAAACTATCTTACTAGGACTAGCATCCGACATAATACTAGCTATCTGTATATTACAAAAATACAGTCCATCTTCGATATCATTTGGCACGTACACCATTTCAGTGATGGTTTTAAAATCGGTGATATGATCAGGATATCCCCAGAAAGTTTTGTGTCCGTCTAGTCTTCCACCATCTTCTTCACGATCTATCGACGGTAGGTCCGTGATGAGATGATGTACACCTTTTTTGTGAAGATATTGAATGGCTTCTCGAGTGAAATATGGTGGATTTTTACCAGAGTAATCCACTATGGTCTTAGTTTCTTCGTTGGGTAAAGTCCGAATGATGATTACTTCTGTATCGAAATTTCCTTCCAACTTCCCTATCAACAATTGTTCTGTGATGATTTGGTCTCCATTTGGTAATACTTCAGGGGTCAAAGTTACTAACCTAGCGACATAATGAAATTCTTTCAGACATTCGTGTATCGTATAAGGATCAGCTGAAATATGGCCTACACACTCAGTATGTGTACCGTTTCCATGTGGATTTACAAATATGTTTTTAAAGTTTACAGGACTTCCTGCGGCTACACTACCTATAAAATCGCCTGCTACTACAGGCTCTATTTTGAAATTAGGGGCAAAAAAACACTTAGGTCCCGTAGCATCTGATATCAAGGGAATAGAAATGTCTTTCCCATTTTTCAAGTCACTACTATACAAAATACCATCAAACTCAAATGAAATAATCATACTATCTAAATTGCTAATTAGGAATTACTAATGGTTTTTATCAGAGATATAAAGATAATCTTCCTCGTTCAAATACTTAATATTTGAGTCTACTCCGAAAAGTCCTTTGTTCAAATAAAATGGAAAACATTGATTTCTACTACATTGATAATCAAACGTTTCCCTTTAGGGTCAGGGTGAAAAATGTTTGATTATCAATCAACTTGTATTTTTGGAGTGGACTCATATTTTATGTTACAACTAAATCAATTCCTCTTATCCAATCCCCACAAAAGCTTTTCGCTGATGGTCTTCATAAATGAATGATCCTGAAGCTGAATAAAATTAATCCCAAAACTGCCTTTCCTGATCTCTATCGAATGTGCTGATGTAATGGTCTCATACCTTGAGTCCAATGTACACATAAAACTATCTGTCCTACCTTCTACTTCTAGTGATATTTTGTGGGCATCCGAGATGACGATAGGTCGTACATTCAAATTGTGTGGCGCCACAGGTGTGATGACAAAATTTTGTGAATCAGGAAATACTATAGGTCCACCACAACTCAACGAATATCCAGTAGATCCTGTAGGAGTGCTCACAATGATACCATCTGCCCAATAAGAATTGAGCAATACATCATCGATATACGTATGAATGGTAATCATGGATGATGTATCTCTTTTATTGAGTGTAAAATCATTGAGCGCAAATGGAAATGACTCAAATAATGGCATATTACATTTCAAGGATAATAGCGATCTAGTCACCACCGTATATTCTTTTTGAATCAGCATATCTAAGGCCGTCTTAATGATTGTTTTTTCTACACTAGCTAGAAATCCTAACCTGCCCAAATTAATACCCAATATAGGTATCTTCGTATCTTTGATTAAAGTGATAATTTTCAGTATAGTACCATCACCACCTAAGGTGATCGCTGCGTCTATAACATAATCCTTTAATTCACGATGCGTATCTACGGATACAAATCCTGTAATGTCAAAATTATATTTTTGCAGTTCTTTCAGATATGGACGATAGAATACAAGACTAATCCCAGCATCTTGTGCATAATGAATCAATGATGCTACATACATCAATTCCTCTTGATCATTTATTTTATGTCCGTATATTAATAGATTCATGGACAAGCTTTACAAGGATTTCATTTGGAAAGTATGTCTTGCCAGTCTCAATATCAGAGATTTAAGATCATTTAAGGTCACTTTAAATAGTGGTGTGGCATTTCCTCCGGACGCACTGATGACCTTTACATATCCTACCACCATCGTCCAGCCATGTAATGTGGTCAACATTGGGTCAAGTGTACTGACGATACTGCCATCCCTTTTCCCGCGTTCTATTTCTTTTACAGCCAATTTGAATGGGAGATTGTGCATATCTTGGAGCTTAACATAATAGATACTATCCTTCACGGCTTCGGTAAGTTTGGCTTCATTGGTACCATCTGAAGTAGACCGGACCATAGCAAAATATTCAAGCAATGCTTCCGAATAAAGATAATTCTGCTCACAGAAAGTCATAAAACCATCCAATATAGCAATGATACTTTCTAGCCCGTTTTTATCCTTATTTTTATCTATTGTGTCATAATACTTTTCAATAAGCAGTTGCAATGCCTTAAATGTAACAGCTAGGTACAGGTTTTCCTTGGATTGAAAATAGGTGTACAGTGTCACCTTGGTGATACCTGCCTTAGAAGCAATATCTTCCATCTTAGCATTCTTAAACCCAACTTCGTTAAAGACTTGTTCTGCCGCTTCTACGATTTTGGATTCCTTCTGATTTTTTTTATTGTCCTTCATTACATGGATTACTAAATGTCTTAAACCTAAAAATCTAAAATACAAGTACTCATAACGATTCAAACGATGAACTCTTCACCCTAGATATATAGCTATAACAAATAATGCACCAAAAAGGTATGCAACGCAAAATTGGTATCAAAAATAAGATTGCCTTTCCTACCTTATCCCTCGATGGTCGCAGTTTGTAACTGCGATCTCATATTTTATAAAATTTCATTTTAAATCCAAAATTATAAAATGAGTTACTCATCATAGCGATGTAGGTGGAGACCTGAACGAAAGATGTGCTATTCATTTATCCTCACATTCGCAGCATTCACAAAAGGGGTCAATGAATTTTTCTAATTTTTGGTATTGACATTTGACATCCTGATGTTTACGTATACTATCTTTCATGTTGAATATTTTATAACTGATAGAATCTTCAACAGTAACATACCAACCACCACAGAGTGTTTCCGATGATAGATCAACTTCATACTCTGCTTTGGGGTCAATATGTCCATATTTTATTTTTTTAATATTATTTATTTCACTTCGATTTATCTTAAAATCAAAGTAGGAAAATACTGGTGTATGGTAAAATAATACTAATTCATAATTATCATCATGATAAATAAAAAAATCTTCATAAATATCCAATTCATTTGGATGTTCAATTGTTGATAAAAATAATACGGGATTGCTTGTTATATTCCTATATAATTCCATTAATATTATCTTATCGTTATTTGGTATGTTTTGTCTTTGGTATTCTTTAACAATATTCAATAGCTTTAAATCCTGAAATTCAAAATCTTGATTGATTATTTCTCTTTTACATGAAATGAAAAGTATAATAAAAATTCCTAATAAATAAATTCTGTTAAAATTCATTGATATTAAAATTAGTGATTTGAAAAATATCATAGCAATTTAATTTTTCAGTTTCTCAATATTTGTGTATCATCGATGATCGCAGTTTGTAACTGCGATCTCATATTTTATAAAATTCCATTTTAAATCCAAAACTATAGAATGAGTTACTCGTCATCATCTTTCAAAATTAAAGCTTTAAAAGATATACTAATTAACTTTTCTTTATTCTTATCGCTAATAATAACCAAACTATCTATATTATTCACTTCATAGAAAAGTTCACTCTCTGTTTTTAGCGAATTAAACATTAATTGATAACGATCCTTTTCTTGACTACCTTCACGAAAAATTAAAACCCTAAAATATTTCTCGCCTGAGCCTTCCTGTGTGCGTATAAAAAATAAATGATCATTTTCAACCTTAAAGGTCAATGTATCGCTATATCCAATCCAATTTTCTTCTAAACTATTTAAAATATCACTTTTAGAATAAAACCCTGGAATAATATCAAAACGTTGTGGAACAGCTACATAATTTTTTTTATTACATGCCATGATTGTAAAAGTAAGATAAAACAAAAATAAGTATTTCATTTCTATGCTTTTATATTTTTATTAATTCACCTATATCGTTTGAGACTTTTAGCCCATATTTTCAATTGGAAACCTAACAAGGGGAACTATGTAAAATTCGTTATTTTATTTCATACCACATCCATCTTTTTACTGGAAAACCCTGACTCATTTTAGCAAATTTATCACTATCTTCCCAACTCAATGTATCTCTTTTTTCGATTATTATTTTATCAAATTTTGAAAAATGATAATTAATACCATTCTCTAGAAAGATAGTGCTAAATTTTGGGATAACAAATTTATAACAGTCAGCGTTTTTATCACATTTAAGATTGTTTAACATTGTTTTATCCGTATCAAATTTTATGTCTGCTATAGAATTAATATAAGAAACATTTGGCTGCAAATTATTCATAGTATAACAGCAGATTTCAACATCACGATCTGTCATATTTCTCAAATATATTTTAACTCTTACACTACATCCATATAAGAAAATAATTGTTATAAAAATAATCACTTTTTTCATCTTTCCCATCTTGATGGTCGCAGTTTGTAACTACGATCCCAAATTTTATAAAATTCCATTTTAAATGCCAAACTATATAATCATAAATGCCATGCTAACATTGTTTGGGAACTAGACAAAATTATAGGTTTTTTATGACAATTTTATCTTTATGGTTATTAAAGCCATTCAATCTTTTCTATTGATAGGCTTTCATTTCCTTTTTAGTCAATTTACTTATAATACATCCATTGCTGACAAAATGACAAAGTAGATACTACGTCGAACTAGGGGATGTTTCACTCCATTCTTTAGTCACTACCCACTGATATAAATCATAAATTTTAACATCATATCTTAAATCAATCTTCGGTTTGAAAAGGTTTTTTATCTGAGAGATAATATTTATATGCCCTTCCCAATCAAAATATTTAGAATATTCAAATTTTTCAGTGTTCAAGTTATATTTTATTACCAAGCGTTCAAGTAATTCTACAATATCGTCTCCATCAATTTTTAAATCATTGTTAATTGATGACATTAGTGAGATATTACTTCTTTTTACACCACTTATTTTGGAGCAAATATCAATAATATTATTTAAAATATCGAGATCAATATTATTTTCCATTGAAGACATTATTGTTTATATTTTGAGTGTTTAAAAAGTCATACCTATATAATAATCCATTTGTGCCTAGCCAATTTTAGATACTTTTGCCCCATTCCCCACTTTCTGCATAACTAATCAAGTCTCCTATTGTTAGATCCTTAAGTCCGTTATCAAATAATATTGTTTGAATGGTTTTAAAAAAATTAAAACCTTCATATCCGAAATAATCTTCAAAATTAAGGCACTACTACTACCATTTTAATGGAAATCATTCATTAAAGATGTAGAATCATTAAGTTCAAAATTTGATATACCTCTATTTCTAGATACTATTTCTAGGATCTTCTCTCTTATAAAATTAGTTTGCATTAAATTAGTTATATGGTTCAATTAACTTTATTCTAAGAATTGTGACTTTTAATTTTACCAAAATATAGGTTTTACTTATATCCGTTAAATTTCTTTCTCCATATGTTTTTATTTAATGCATTTTGGTAACTTATAGAATCTATTGGCACCCACGGATTTATTGAGTCAGGTTTCACCTCTTTTTTGAATAGATATTCATTATTAACCTTTTTTCTACTTATTTCATTTTTACCAATTACACTTGCTGAAAGTTGTCTTTCGCTTTCAATTATAAATTTATACCCGTTCACTATTTTCCCATCATACACCACAACAACATATGGTGGACCTTCTGCATTAACATAATATTGTAGGGATATTTTGTTTCCATCAATAAAATACCAGCCATATCCATAAGGTTCTTCGTGTTTTTTATAATCTTCTATATTGAACTCGTCTCCAACAATATATCTTATCATGATGTTATTACTGTATAAATAAAATCTGTTGAAACCATCAGAATAAGATCCATTTATACTTAATTGCGTTGGATTTATTGACTTCTTAATATTTAAAGATGTTCTAACAATTGAATTGCAACTGTAAAAAAATAAACTTATACATATTAGAATTAAATATCTCATAATTACCAATTTGTAAATGGATCGCTAGAAAATGTGGCCTCAATGGTAGGGGTCACAGTACTTTTACTTTGCTGCATAGCCACTATCATTATCCCATGTTCTGAAATATAATCTATATCAAGAAGTTCCAACATTTCTCATCACCTCAACACTGTAATACTTCCACTATAACCGATCACCTCACCATCTATATACTCGACTTGGGCAAGCCATGTATAAATACCACTCGATACCTTACTACCCTTATATGTACCATCCCACAGTATATCTACCAAGCCTGATTCGCTATTGTCTAACCTATAGATGAGGTTGCCCCATCGGTCATATACTTGAAAAGTAACCAACCCTGCCACATCAGTACCTGCAAAATATCGCATCTTGTCATTGATATTGTCACCATTGTCAGTGATGACATTTGATATCACAAAGCTTCTTTGTTTATCGATATCTATATTTACCCTTGCTGTAGTTGTACAGCCATCTTTTGATGTGACCGTCACGATGTAGGATGTTTTGTCATATGGTCTCGCATAAGTAATCAAACATTCCCCACAAGAAAGGCCCACATCAGGCATCCATTCGACTACCTGATCGTTTAGATTAGATACCACTTCTAGCAAAATACTATCGCCAAGACGCAGCGTGACATCTTCTTCATTTAGGGTTATAATCGGTATTCCTGGCGCTAGGATAGATACCTTCTGTGTAGTTGTACATTCATTTTTATCTTTTACAGTAATGGTATAATCTCCTTCCATGAGATTTTCAAAGGATATGATTTCTGCATAAACGCCACCATTAATCGCAAAACTGTAAGGAGCTAGTCCACCTCCCGCATTGTTGATTTGAATACGCCCAGTACCTAAACCATCACAATTGGGATTATCTGCATCTAAAACAAACATCAAGCTATCCGGCTGTTTAAGTTCAGTTTCTATATTATAAATACAACCTTTGGCATCTGTAATTTGAGTTTCATATGTACCTGCCATTAAACCAAACAAAGAGTCACTTACAGACGCTTGCCCTACATGTAAATAGGTATAAGGAGCCACTCCACCGATCGGTTTTACCACAAAAGCGCCATCCGACCCACCATAACAAGACACTTGATAAGTATTATAATCAGTGACGTATTGATCTACGGTGATATTACTAGGTTGAGAGACAAATACATTGACGATATGAATATTCCCATATAGGTCCGTGATTTCAAAAATATAATTGCCCTCATCAACACCAAGTATTTCAATTTCATTATTTAAACCCGTAATGTTTCCTATGAATGTAATACTTTGATTCTCTATTTTGTAACCTTTGTACACAAAAGGTGGTGTACCTTGGGTAACAGAAAAACGGATACTTCCCGAGTTTTCTTGGTAACATCTTACAGGGGTAACCGCAGTGGCTACTTTGATATCGCACTCTAGTACTGTTAGGTCAAATGTAAGGTAAACATTACAGTTTTCTTCCGTCTGTATGACCGCCTGATGCCTGCCGTCAGTAAGAAACAAGCTATCCCCTATGAAAAGGGTATCTCCTCTACACAGAAACAAAGATGCATATGTTTCTATGCGATCATCCACTAGTAAGTCTAGCGTGACAATACTATCACAACCATTTGCCGCTGTATAAATGATGTCATAAAGTCCAGTAGAACAATAATCTGTCCCTTCGAAATTATAACATTCTCCAAAACAAACTTGATGGCTGAATGATGACCGTGACCCTTGTATCACCTCTACGTTTTTGCACGATTGCGGCGCTTGGTCGCACACATTAGAAGGGTTGAGACATATATTATACCTACCAGGATTGGCAAAAGCATATTGAAACGCTGTACCATTGTGAATGGTCTGCCCGTTTAAGGTCCAATTATAAAAAATAGCACCCGCTATACCAGGTGTCTTTATTTCAAAACTATCAAACTGACACACCTTCTCTGGCATATCTATGAATGCAGCATCATCTAGCGGATCTACTTTGGTGGAACCATTCAGTACTTTTATTGAATAATTACATACATCACCACTACTTCCATCCATGACAAAATAATAGTATTGACCTATAGTTAGGGGTACAGTATTGGTAAAAACCTTTGATTCATTTTCTCTTATATCTGTATCACATTCACTCACTTTTCGAAAGTTCAGACAATCAAAACTCTCATATAGTCCTACTTCTAATCCTTCATTTTGTCTACAATTAAATACCGTGATCTCTATACTTACATTGGCAGTACCCGCTACAAAACCAATCCATTGCATATGATGCACAAAAGTGGTACAAAAATCAGGTGGTGCCTGTCCTGTAGTAGTGCTACTATTGATGCCAGTAAAACCATCTATATCACATATAATACAAGCTTCCGAGCAAAAAGATGTCATAGCGGGCGTCCCACTACATATGGTAGGTTGTGCGTCAACTATAGTATTAAAAGCTATAATAAAAATCAATACTAGCTTTACAATCCTCATATAATTCTCTAAAACTTTTCGGTTACACAAAATCTAACTATTTTCTTTAGAGTATGTTTAAAAAATTTCTAAGTTGCTAATCAATAGATTATTTTATCGTCAGGTTCAATTATAAGGCAATAAAAATTTAAACATATTCTTAGTTTTTACCTATTTAATCATAAAAGTAGTGAATAGTGTTTATGTAATCAAAAATATGAAGATATTTTCCTTCCTAATGCTGTTATTCCTAATAAGAGAACTACTAATAGCACTAATTTAATGAAAAAGATGGAAAGTGTGAAACCATCTCATGGAATAAAATCTGGCTATAATTGTAATCAAAATATCTAGTCATAGGTAAGCTTTCTATCAAATTAATGAGTTCCGCTTCACTATTGCAGACAAACACAGACCATAGTTTGCTCCTATCAGAAGCTAGGGTATAGGACAATATTTTACCATTATAAAAGTGTCTATCTACGACAACACGTTGTTCAGGAATCGTATCTGCCATCTCTCTCGTAAAATCATGAGGCAGGGTAAACTCGACCATAAATCTTGTATTTCCACCAGTATCTGACATAATAAGATAAAAAAATTAAGGGTATAATTTAAAATACAGCGTAACCAAAAACCAACTTCGTAGGTAGCGCAGGACCTGTAAATGACCTAAAGTTGAGCCTAACCTCGACATCTATAAATTCTTCTTTTAAGATCTCTCTCAACTCTGAAGTACTACTTAACATACGCAATTCTTCATTTGTTTCGAGTGGTACAAAGTCAAGATAAAACATTTCTCTTCGCAAAGTGGTGTCACTCTTTGACAATGCATACACGGATACCCTACTGATAAAATCATAATCGGCACTACTAAACTTTGCTCTCAAAAGCCCTCTAGCTGATTGCACATTGGTAATGCTGCTCGTATCCACACCGCGATTATCCGCAGAAATTTTATAGTTGGTAGGCACATTTCTAATGATAAAAACATGCGTAGATATGGTATTTAATCCAGACTGAATATCAAATTCTGCATCCAAATTGACTTCGTAGAGTGGCACCCTTTCTTTTTCACATCCCACTATACCTACTACTAGAATGAAACAAAATATTTTAAGATGCGACATTTTTATTGATTGGACTATATTCATGCCTATATAACTAAAAATAGGTTAGATAAATTGCAAAAATAAAGAAAATCATACTGTACGACACTCAAATTTGAGATGTTCACACAAAAATTTTGACTTCCAAAAAAAATATTCGATTAAATGATCATAATATTTATTGGCCTGCTATATATTGTGGGGTCAAACTAAAAATTTGGTATCTTATTTGGGAGTAGTAATAATCGGTTAATATAAAATAACTAAAAATATTAAAATGGGAGAACAGAAAGTATCGCTGGTAAATGACCAAAAACAAATGCAAAAATTTGTCAAGTCACTACTAAATGATGTCAGTGCACTTGAACACATGATAGAAAATGATTGGTTTGAGTCGGATGTGGTCCGTATAGGTGCTGAACAAGAAATGGTGATGGTAGACAAAGATACATTCAAACCCGCGCTTGTGGCCATGGAAGCTCTAGACAAAATGACCCACTACCCATGGGTGGAGACCGAGCTCGCTAAGTTTAATTTAGAGACCAACCTAGATCCGAGGGTGTTCGAAGGTGACTGTTTTTCCGCTTTAGAAGAAGAAAATTCTGGCAAACTCAATAAAATTCAGGATGTATTAGATGGTATGAATACGTCTATAGTGCTGACTGGAATTTTGCCGACGTTGAGAAAATACCACTTAGAAATGGAGAATCTCACGCCCAAAAAACGATATTTTGCCTTGATGGAAGCCTTAGACAAACAACTGATAGGGCAGTCTTATGAATTGCGTATCGTAGGTATAGACGAATTATTAGTAAAGCATAGCTCACCGTTGCTAGAAGCAAGCAATACTAGTTTTCAAGTGCACTTACAAGTAGCCCCAAAAGATTTTGTCAAAATGTACAATATAGCTCAGGCACTTGCCGGACCAATGATGGCCATCGCGGCTAATAGTCCTATTGTATTCGGTAAAAGATTATGGCACGAAACAAGAATCGCTCTATTCCAACAGTCTCTAGACACACGTACCACACATGATCATATGCGCGAACGAAGTCCTAGGGTAAGTTTCGGTAGAGATTGGCTACACGACTCCATTTTAGAAATATACAAAGAAGACATAGCAAGATTTAGGGTATTACTGAGTAGCGACGTAGAAGAAGATTCTCAAGCGATGATTAAAAATGGTCAAGTACCTAAGCTCAGATCACTCCAAGTACATAATAGTACGGTGTACAGATGGAATAGACCTTGTTATGGTATCAGCGAAAATGGAAAACCACATTTGCGTATTGAAAATAGGATCTTACCTGCAGGTCCTACAGTCCTTGATGAAGTTGCCAATTCCTGCTTTTGGCTTGGTTGTATGATCGGAATGGCAGAAGAAGTAGGCGATATCAGAAAGATGATGTCATTTGTAGATGCTCGTGATAATTTCGGTAAAGCAGCAAAATTTGGTGTAGACTCGAAGTTTACGTGGTTTAATGACGAAAAAATCTCCGCAGTAGATCTTATTCAACGCCTTATACCTATTGCAAGAAAAGGACTAGAATCACGAAATGTCAATAAAGTAGACATTGATAAATATCTAAATGTAATCCAGCAACGTGCTGAAAAACACATGACCGGTGCAAGATGGATGCTACGTGCCTTCACAAAGTTGCACGAAAACTCAAATACAGACGAAGCTCTAAGTGTACTCACAGCAACCATGATCAATAATCAACAATCTAATAAACCTGTACACGAGTGGGAAATGCCTAGTATAGACGACCTTAAACTTTACAAACCATCACACCTCAAAGTATCAGAGTTTATGCTCACTGATCTTTATACCGTACAGAAGGACGATATCGTAGATCTTGTAGCAGAATTGATGGATTGGAATACCATAAGATATACGCCTGTAGAAGATACAAAAGGAAAATTGGTAGGTTTAGTAACAGCAAGATTGTTATTACGGAATTATATCAAAAATCGACAAAATCCTAAAAAAACCACACTTGTCTCTGAGATAATGATCCAAAATCCTATCACTGTAACCCAAGAGACAAATATACTTGATGCCATGAGGCTAATGAAGGAAAATAAAATTGGTTGTCTTCCTGTAGTGAATGGCGAGGAGCTAGTAGGACTTATATCTGAAACTGAATTTCTTAGGATAACAGCAAGACTAATCGAAAGAATGAAGTAATCAAGATATAAAGAGAGGTGTTAAGCATTTTTAACACCTCTCTTTTAAAAAATTGATGCTAACGATAATCTGTCATTTTTATAAAAGTAAATCAATTACTTCAATAATATTGTGAAAGAAGTATATCTTTAACGTCTTAAAGAAAACTGAAAACATGCTTTCAAAAACATATGCAAGTGCAGTACACGGAGTAGAAGCACAAACAATAACCGTCGAAGTCAATGCGGGTGGAGTAGTAGCTGCTGGCAAACAAGGATATTTTTTAGTTGGACTACCAGACAATGCTGTCAAAGAAGGATGGCAAAGAATAGAAGCTGCCATTAAAAACATCGGTCTGAACGTACCTCGTGTCAAACTTGTCGTAAATCTTGCTCCAGCTGATATTCGCAAAGAAGGCTCTGCGTATGATCTGCCAATAGCCATGGGTATCTTAGCGTCAACAGATCAACTCAATAAAGCAGATCTAGAAAAGATTATCTTTATGGGCGAAGTTGCCTTAGATGGTGAACTCAGACCCATAAAAGGAGCACTACCCATAGCAATTCAAGCAAGAAAAGAAGGCTTCAAATCCTTTTTCCTACCAAAAGCAAATGCTCGAGAAGCAGCCATCGTCTCGGGTATTGACGTTTATGGTATAGAAAATATGAAACAAGCCATCGATTTTATAAAAGGTGAAATCACGCTAACACCTGTAGTGTACGATACTCGTGAAGTTTTTGCTGACACTTCCAATCAATATGCCGTAAACTTCAGTGATGTAAAAGGACAAGAAAATATAAAACGTGCACTCGAGCTAGCAGCCGCAGGTGGTCACAACGTTATATTGATCGGTCCTCCTGGCGCTGGTAAAACCATGTTAGCTAGAAGGTTGCCTACGATCCTACCACCTTTAAATTTATATGAAGCTCTCGAAACCACAAAGATACATTCAGTTGCAGGTATTCTTGGGACTGACTCATCATTGGTGACAGAGCGACCATTTCGATCACCTCATCATACTATTAGTGATGTTGCCCTAGTAGGAGGAGGCTCTAATCCTAATCCTGGTGAGATATCATTGGCTCACAATGGTGTATTGTTTTTGGATGAATTGCCAGAATTCAAACGACAAGTACTAGAAGTCATGCGCCAACCAATGGAAGAAAGAAAAGTAACCATTTCAAGGGCAAAGATATCCGTCGACTATCCTGCCAGTTTTATGCTTATTGCATCCATGAATCCTTGCCCATGTGGCTTCTATAACCATCCAGAAAAAGATTGTGTTTGTGGTCCAGGAGTCGTAAAAAAATACCTGACAAAAATATCTGGGCCGTTATTAGACCGTATTGATTTGCACGTAGAAGTCACCCCTGTATCATATGATGAGTTGTCAAATCATGAATATAGCTCAGAAACATCTGAGCAAATTGTAGAAAGAGTAGTCAGAGCTAGAAACATTCAAAATGAAAGATTTAAGGACCAACTAGGAATCTTTAGCAATGCTCAAATGCCTAGTCGCATGGTAAGAGACGTTTGTGAACTTACACCTGCTGGCGCAAATTTGCTCAAAACAGCTATGACAAGATTACAATTATCTGCCAGAGCATATGATAGAATCCTTAAGGTAGCTCGTACAGGTGCAGATCTAGCAGGAAGCGCAGATATAAAGATAGAACATTTAGCAGAAGCTATTCAGTACAGAAGTCTTGATAGAGAAGGTTGGGCTGGATAAGTATTAAAAGAAATCTAAGCACATGACAAAAATTTAAAAATAAGGTTAAATCTCTTAGTTAATCCGTTAAGTAACACATTTAACATTTCATCTAATCCAGCCTTAAAAATACTCAATTTTGGTCTTCCATTGCTTGCAATTTTGAAGAGTTCTGGTTTTTCTTTGAATATAATTTTACCTGCATTTATCGCACATATATAACCTAGTGTTAATAATCCAAACAAGGTTTCCAGTCTTTCCTGTTTTGTTACATGGGTATCTTCCACATTAAATCCATTGGACTTAAAGTTTTTAAACATCACTTCTATGCACCATCTTTTTGAATATTCATCACTTACTTTTGTTTTTGATGTAAATGATGCTATAATCAAATTTTCTAATTTACCATCTTCATTTCGATAGCGAAATCCATGAATATAGATTTGCACATCATCAAGCCAATACTGCTTTTTATCACTTTGACAACCTTTGCGGGTATTGCCTTTTATAACATTACATACCTTGACTTTCTTTTTGTATCGGGTCACATACATGTTGTCTTTGAGCCTAATTAATATCCCTATACTGTTGTCTTTGAGGTACTTAAACCAAGATGATCCAATAAACTCTCTATCACCAATGATCTCTTTAATCTTAGGTAAATTTGGTATCGATAATAGTTCAGTAATTAATTCAATTCGCTCAATCTGAGAGCTGTTACCACGCTTATCTAACAACTTCCATATTATTGGTATGCAATAATTATCGTTCACTACACTTATGCAAAGTATGTTGATATTGGCTTTGCCTAATTTCCAGTTCGTGCGGTCTATGACCAAAGTTAGTGGTGATTTTATATCCGACCATTTTAGTATTAGTGGTACTAAGGTTTTATAACACCAAGTAACTTGGTCAATAAATCGTTGAAGTCTGCGATAATTCGACTTAGCTTGAGCTTTAGAGCCCATAGCAACCGAAATTTTGACAAGATTAACTGTTCCTACTTTTAGGATCGATAAGATAAATAATGCGATTAAATCAGTTCGCGGT
>JBGSOH010000713.1:0-4412 GCA_041739205.1 Saprospiraceae bacterium | reverse complement strand
TTTATTTATTGGTTAAAACGTTTGGAAAGGTCATCAAGTTCTATAGTGATAAAACATTTCTTACCAGATGGGCTAGTGTATACCATTTTACAACCGAATAATTGATCTATCAATCGTGTCATTTCTTCTTTTTCTAGTCTTTTCCCACGTTTTATACAAGCGGAAAAGGCCATAGACCGTGCAAGATTGTCTTCGATGCCGAGTTCAAATTCTAGATTCTGCACATATTGGAACAAAAGTTTTTCTATCAAGGTGTCTATGGAAATGGAGCTATCTAGTCCAGAAGGTGTACCATGTATAATGAAGGTATTCTGACCGAATTCTTCCATCTCAAAACCCAAGGCATTGACTTTGTCGAGTATCTTTTTGAGTACACTTGCTTTTGCAGGATCTAGTTCTATTGTCCTAGGGAATAGTTCTTTTTGTGAAAACAATTCTCCGTTTTGGAAGGATTCTAGGTAATATTCATACAAAATTCTTTCATGGGCCGCTTGCTGGTCTATAACCATCATACCTGTTTTTATCTGATGAATGATATAGGTCGCATGTAGTTGGTATGGTTCTCTAGTACTGACTCCTTTTACAGAATTTGTTTCATCAAAACTCATCTGAAAGGCTTCACTTTCTATGGTTCTGACTTCTTCATTTACGTTTTGTTGATCAGTTGGCTGAGCGCTCAGTCCTTTATAAATTTCTTCCCAACCGATAGTTTTTTCTTGACCTGGTCTGAACGTTGCTTCCCTTTCTACAGGGTACGGCTGATTCCTAGAAGGACGAGAAAAATCAGTATTTGGAGGATCGCTCGAGAATTTATAATTAAAATTTTGGTCTGTATTAAAATCCAACATTGGCGCTAGACTATACTGACCCAAGGAATGTTTGAGCGATACTCTGAGGTAATTATATATCAGTCTTTCATCCTCAAATTTAATCTCTGTTTTGGTAGGATGTACATTAATGTCAATGTTAGCTGGATCGATTTCTAAAAATAAAAAATAGGTAGGAAAAACATCTTTTGTGATCAGTTCGTCATATGCTGATCTGATGGCATGATTGAGATAATGACTTTTGATAAATCTATTATTCACGAAGATAAACTGGTCTCCCTGTGATTTTTTGGCTGCTTCTGCTTTACCTATGAATCCTGAGAAAGTGGCCACTTCTGTTTCTTCATTGACAGGTATGAGTTTGTCATTTATTTGTTTACCGAGTACACCTACGATTCGTTGTTTGAGATTGGATTTTGGAAGATGATAGATTTCATTTCCATTGTGATGAAAAGTAAAATATATATCAGGATTTGCCAATACTACTCTATGGAACTCGTCTAAGATGTGTTTTAGTTCTACGGGATCCGACTTTAGGAATTTGCGTCTAGCAGGTACGTTATAAAACAGATTTTTGATGGTGATACTAGTACCCGGCATGGCTTGTACTTTCTCTTGCTTAGTAACCACTGAGCCTTCTATCACTAATCTATTAGCAACTTCTTCATGATGCTGTCTTGTGATCATTTCTACATGAGCGATAGCCGCAATAGAAGCAAGCGCCTCCCCTCTGAAACCCATCGTTTTAATGGCAAAAAGATCGTTGGCGGATTTTATTTTTGATGTAGCATGGCGTTCGAAAGCCATTCTAGAGTCTGTTTCAGACATGCCTTTGCCATCATCTATGACCTGTATACTGGTTTTACCAGCTTCTTTTACGATAAGTTTTATATTAGCACCACCAGCATCTATGGCATTTTCAAGCAATTCTTTTATGACAGATGCAGGTCTCTGTATGACCTCGCCAGCTGCTATTTGATTTGCAATACTATCTGGTAGTAATTGTATGATATCTGGCACTATCTTGCTTTTATTGTGTAAAAACGTCTAGCATAGATAAAAATCGATTTGATTTCAAAATGACATACGAAATCAAGATAAGGGTGATAATGATAAAAAGCAACCTGATATTTGATTGGCGCTCCATATTTGAACGTACATTAGGGTCACCATAAAACTTTTGACGCATACCAGATTTGATTCTGCTTTTCATATGATCTACCTGAACGGATGCGTCATCGGTTTCTTGGTATTTAGTAAGACGTTCGTTAAGTTCCTCTTTAACGGGATCATAAAATCTGGGAATGAACCCAAATGACTTTGGTCTAACTCTCTTACCGAAACCAATTTTGATCATAATCTGATACGGGTTTTATATCAATATCAAACGAAAATTATCTAGCTATTGTTTTATTATCAATAACTTAATGACATTTAATCTATTAGAAATAAAGAAGAAACAGCTATTGCTTTGGCTACATTATTATACATCAACCTTAGCGTACTTGGCATTTTCTTCAATAAATTGTCTTCTAGGTGGTACTTCATCGCCCATCAACATACTGAAAATTCTATCTGCTTCCATGGCATCATAAATGGTTATTTGTCTTAGCATACGTACATTTGGATCCATGGTGGTTTCCCAAAGTTGTTCTGCATTCATCTCTCCAAGACCTTTATAACGCTGAGTTTTGATACTTGTATCTTCCTTCCCATTTGAGTATGAATCAATAGCTGCTTTTCTTTCCTCATCATTCCAGCAATAAATAAAATTCTTACCTTTCCTTACCTGATATAATGGTGGTGCTGCGATGTAAATATGTCCTTGCTCAATGAGTGGCTTCATGTATCTAAAGAAGAAGGTCATGATCAACGTAGAAATGTGGCTACCATCGACGTCGGCATCACACATGATGACTATCTTATGGTATCTCAGTTTCTCAATATTGAGTATTTTTTCTCCATCTTTTTCTTCTATGCTTACGCCAAGAGCTGTAAACATATTTTTTATCTCTTCATTTTCATAAATCTTGTATTCCATTGCTTTCTCTACGTTAAGAATTTTACCTCTTAACGGTAGAATAGCTTGGAAATGCCTATCTCTTCCTTGTTTTGCAGTACCACCAGCCGAATCCCCTTCCACGAGAAAAATCTCTGACTCTATAGGATCTTTTGAACTACAATCAGAAAGTTTACCTGGCAAACCGCTACCAGTCAGTACATTTTTACGTTGTACCATTTCCCTAGCTTTCCGAGCAGCATGACGCGCAGTTGCAGCAAGGATCACTTTATCAATGATTTTGCGGGCTTGCATTGGGTTTTCTTCTAGATATGCTTTTAGTACGTCACCTACACATCTAGACACGATTCCATTTACTTCTTGATTTCCGAGTTCACCTTTTGTTTGACCTTTGAACTGTGGTTCGGGTACTTTTACGGAAATAATAGCTGTAAGACCTTCCTTGAAATCCTCTCCTTGAATCTCTATTTTTAGCTTACTGAACATGTTATTATCGTCACCATATTGTTTAAATAACCTAGTGATAGCTCTTCTGAAACCTTGTACGTGTGTACCACCTTCACGAGTGTTGATGTTATTCACATATGAAAAAATATTTTCTTGATAGCCTGTATTGTACTGCATGGCTACTTCTACTTCTACATTATCTTCCTTGCCAGTGACATAGATTGGTTCTTCTATTAATGGTGGACGTGTTTCATCTAGGTATTTGACAAATTCTTTAAGTCCACCCTCAGAGAAGTAATCTACATGTCTAGCTTCTCCATTTTCATCAAGGTCTCTCTCATCTTTAAGTGAAAGTCTTAGACCTTTATTAAGGTATGAAAGTTCTCGGATTCTACCAGCTAAAGTATTGAATATATACTCCGTAGTCTCTTGAAATATAGTAGGATCTGGTCTAAACGTCACCTGAGTACCTCTTTTATCAGAGTCTCCTAATGTTTTTACTGGACCAAGTGGGATACCTTTGCTATATTCTTGTTCAAAATATTTACCTTCTCTGTGAACTTCTACCCTTACATATTCTGATAATGCATTGACACATGATACGCCTACGCCATGCAAACCACCAGAAACCTTGTATGTATCTTTATCAAATTTACCACCTGCGTGTAGCACGGTCATTACAACTTCCAAGGCTGATTTTTGCAATTTTTCATGCATTCCAGTTGGGATACCTCTACCATTATCTCGGACTGTAATCGAATTATCTTTATGGATAGTGGTATCGATATGCGTACAGTAACCAGCTAAGTGTTCATCTATAGAATTATCTATGACTTCCCAAACCAAGTGGTGTAGACCTTTTACATCAGTGCTACCGATGTACATTCCTGGTCTCAATCTAACAGCTTCTAGTCCTTCAAGTGCCTGAATATTATCGGCACCGTAATTGTTTTTATTCTGATCTTTATTATCACTCATATATATACGAAACCCTTTTTTTAATTGGATTGCAAAGATACGAATTTTTTACGGTATTACCAACAAAAAAGTTGATTTGATGCCTTAATAATCAGGTAATTCTGTTAAAAAAAGACCAATTTTAAATTTTTGACTTTGGA
>JBGSOH010000649.1:0-14807 GCA_041739205.1 Saprospiraceae bacterium | reverse complement strand
TGGGCCAGCAGGTTTAAAGTCTTTTGCCATTTCATAAATCTCTTCAGAAATCCAGAGACTTGGCGAAAAAATCATCATATTACCAAATATTTCGGGATATTTAAAGCCTGCATAAAGACTTATCAGACCACCGAGACTACTCCCACCAATACCAGTAGAACATCTGTCTCGTAAAACTCGATATCTATTATCTATCATTGGCTTAAGGTCGTCAAGCATAAACCTCAGATACAAATGACCTTCAGCATCCGTATATCTAGGTGTAGAATATGGTAAATATTCTTGTATGCGCAAAGTGCCTCCATGATCTATTGCAACAATAATCACATCGCCTAGCCCACGACTTGCCATCATATCTAACGTTTTATCTACTCCCCAATTTCCATAAGGTGCATACTCGTCAAATAGATTTTGACCATCATGAAGGTATAAAACTGGATATTTTTTATCTGTCTGATAATAGTCATGAGGCAATAACACTGAAATACGGCGTTTGCGCCCAAGTTGCGGAATTTCGTATTCCTCATCAAGAATCTCAATTCTTGGATAATAAGATTTCATTAACTCTCCTGTCATAGGTGACAAAAGTATATCTTTTTTTAAAAAAAATGTATGCTCAGGAGATATTTGTCATAATTTTGAGCGATTTGAGACTAATTTAGAATAAATCAATCAAAAAAGGGCATTAAATTTATAGTATAAACTCAAAAACAACTTTTTTTTATGGAAAAGATTATCAAAATATATTATAAGTTTATATCTTTGCGCTCCATTTAGAAAAAGTTCTTTTGATATGAGTATTTTGGAGCATTTTTCGGTACCTTACATTGGCATAAAAGATGGTTTACATCAATACCAGTTTAAGGCTGACAGCAGCTTTTTTGCATTGTTTGAAAACTCCCCTATTATTGAAGGAGATTTTGATATCCATGTTAACCTTGACAAAAGATCAGGATTGAGCGAGTTGGATTTTGATATTAATGGTCATGTTAGTGCTTTGTGCGACAGATGCCTAGCAGATATCAGATTACCAGTGAATGCTAAAAACCATATACTTGTAAAAGTTAGTAATAAAATATCAGAAGATGACGAAGTAATCTTCATCAAGGAAGATCATTCACATCTTGATTTATCTCAAATCATATACGAATTCATAGTTTTGGCCTTGCCACTAATGAATATTTATGATTGTGAAAACGAAGAACCTCGTAAATGTGACATGAATGTGCTTAAAAAGTTAAGTGAAGATGTCAAAATAGATACAGAACCAACGATAAACAAAATCTGGGAAAATCTTAAGGATATAAACCTAGATGAGTAATTTTAAATAAAGATTGATAATCATATAAATTTTTGAAAAATGGCACATCCTAAGAGTAGGGTCTCTAAATCAAGGAAAAACAAAAGAAGAACGCACCATAAAGCGGTCATTCCTCAATTGGCAATTTGTAAAACAACAGGCGAACCACACCTTATGCACAGAGCATACTGGCATGAAGGTAGCATGTTTTACAAAGGGAAAGTAGTAATCCAAGCTAAAGAAGTAGAAGAAGTAGAATAATTTATTCTTTTCAAAAAAGTATATAGAGCTCCCAAGTTTAACAACTTGTGGAGCTTTCTTTGTTATATTATTGCAAAAATAAATTGCCCAAAATTCAAACATTTAATTCAAAAGCATTTACAAATATGAAAACCATCATTAATAGCCCAAAAGCACCGGCACCCGTAGGCCCTTATAATCATTCAGTATTAGCTAATGGCACTCTTTACATGTCAGGTCAAATTGCTATCAATCATGCTGAAGGCAAACTTATAACAGAAACCATAGAAGCTGAAACGCACCAAGTCATGAAAAATATTGGTTATATCCTAGAAGAAGCAGGTATGACTTATGAAAATATTGTAAAATGTAGCGTCTTTGTATCTGATATGGAAATGTATGGACGAATTAATGATGTTTACGCTTCATACTTTAATGATGATACCGCACCTGCAAGAGAATTGGTAGAAGTAGCAAACTTACCAAAATATGTAAACGTCGAGATAAGCTGTATCGCAATAAAATAGACACAACCCATCATAATGTCAGTAAACTTAGATGCAAATTTCTGGGATCAAAAGTACTTAAATGATGATACTCCATGGAATGTAAGAAAAGCATCGCCACCATTGACCGACTATATTGATCAAATAATAGATAAATCAATCAAAATTTTAATTCCGGGAGCTGGACATGCACACGAAGTAAACTATCTATTAGAAAAAGGATTTAAAGACGTCACAATCTGCGACATTTCAAAGATTGCAATTTCAAAACTAAAATTAGTTGTACCAACGGATAGCGTAAAGCTTGTAACAGGAGATTTTTTTGACCTAAAAGGACAATATGATCTCATTTTAGAGCAAACATTCTTTTGCGCTTTGGATCCGTCGTTGCGCAAAAATTATATAAATAAGACATATGAACTATTAAATGATGGCGGTAAAATTGCTGGAGTGCTGTTTGATCGAATTTTTGAGCAAAAAGGTCCGCCTTTTGGTGGCACCAAAGAAGAATATGAAAAATTATTCTTTGGAAAATTTTATATCCAAAAAATAGAAAAATGCTATAATTCTATTGGTCCGAGACATGGACATGAGTTGTTTTTTATATGTATTAGGTGAAGTTTTAGAAAATATTTAACACATTTTTTTTTGGATATATAAGTTTACTAGTCTATCTTGCGCTGTCTTTAAGACAATCAGGGAATTTAATATTTAATTTACACCGTAAACCGTCTTCATTTTGAACCTTACACCATTAAAAATGAGTAAGCTAAAAAATCGTTATGTCGATATAGCAGTTTCTCTTGTCATCGCAACAATCATCATCCTAAACTATAAATCTGAAGGGTTTAATATTACAAATATAACAGAACAATCAGATAAAACCATTAGTCAAAAACCTTCTGAATACTTATATGGATTTAATGTAGATTCATTCCACATTGAAAAAAATCATGTAATAAAAAAGAATGAATTTTTTGGTAACATACTGAGCGCAAATGGATTGACATCTAATCTCATATTATTACTTGAACACGAAGCAAAAGATATTTTTAACGTTCGGAATATAAGACCAGGGCAAAAATACCACGTCATAAAAAAGAATGAATGTGATGCTACCCCTGTTGCAATAATTTACGAACCAGATAGAATGAAGTATGTATTATATGACTTTAGAGATTCCGTACAGGTAAAATTGGTAGAAAAGGAAGTTCATACTTGTGAGGAATTTGCTTTTGGAAAAATAGAATCTTCGTTATGGAAAGCATTAGAAGATAAGGGTATCAATCCAGGAGTTATTGACTTGATGGAAGATGCCTTATCAAGTTCCGTCGATTTTTACCACACAAGAAAAGGAGATGAATTCAAATTAATATTTGAAAATCAATATGTAGATGGAGAATTAGTAGGAATGGGCAAATTAATTGCTGCTTGCTATACGAATGATAATGGAGAAAATTATTCCATGTTGTACAAAACAAAAGGTGAAGAAGGATATTTTGATTCAGAAGGTAGACCAGCAAAAAAGGCATTCCTAAAAGCTCCAGTGAAGTTTTCCAGAATATCATCAAATTATAATTTAAGAAGATTCCATCCCATCAAAGGTAAAACCATTCCGCACCTTGGAACTGATTATGCGGCACCACACGGTACAGAAATTAGATCCGTATCTGATGGTGTAGTTACAGCTTCTGCTTACACAAGTGGAAATGGCAAGTTTGTAAAAATCAAACATGACAACGTGTACGAAACACAATACCTACATATGTCAAGATTTGCTAAAGGAATTAGACCAGGTGTAAGAGTCAGACAAGGTCAGACAATAGGTTATGTGGGTTCTACTGGTTTATCTACAGGACCACATGTTTGTTTTAGATTCTGGAAAAACGGAAGACAGGTAAATCATCTCAAAGAAAAATTACCAACAGCAAAACCAATGAATGTGACAGAATTGCCACAATTCTTCAAGTTCAGGGACGAGATGATCTTCAAGCTTAATCAAATAAAAACAAAAGATGAAACCATTGTTTCCAACACAAATAGTGATGGAACTATGATAAATCCATAATCTTTTGTTACACGCTCACACCAAAAATTTAATTCTGAGCATCTTAGTAGTGTAAATATTGTTATATATTACCTATGGTTGCTAATTTGGAACATATCATCACTCAATGTAAAAGTCAAGATCCTGACGCACAAAAAGTGCTTTATGATCTTTACAAAGATACATTGTATGCGGTATGTATCCGCTACATCAAGTCTGCTCACGACGCCGAAGATGTATTTATAGATGCTTTTTACAAGATATTTACCAAAATCGACCACTTCAAGGGTGAAGGTAGTTTTGAAGGTTGGATGCGTAGAATTATGGTCAATGAATCATTGATGTTTCTTCGAAAAAAGACCAATCTCCATCTTACAGTAGAGCTTCCTGATAAAGAAATAGCAGATGTCCAAGAAGAGGAAGATGACATGTCTTTTGACGATATCATGAAAGTACTCGATGAACTTCCTGTCGGATATCGGACTATTTTCAACCTATATATATTTGAAGATATGAAACACCGAGAAATTGCAGAAATGCTAGGAATCAGTATCAATACTTCAAAATCTCAACTCATCCTTGCTAAAAAAAGATTGTACGAAATTCTTAAAAAAAAAGAAAATCTGACATTTAAAATAAAATAATAAAATGATCATCATGAACATAAATAATCAGACCAAACTTTACAAAAGCGCACTTGAACACAAAACAAGTCCTAGCCCTAATGCATGGAACAGAATTCAAGAAAAATTAGGTCAGGACAAAAAAGTAGTCAAAATGCCATTTAGTAAATATATGTGGATAGCAGCTGCATTTATTGCTATCGTAGGTGTATTGACTATATTTAATTCCAATAATACAATTGTTAAAGGTGCAGATGCGATGGCTTCGACACAAGGATATTCAGAACAGATAGAAGTGTTAGATATCAACAGCGAACCAGGTATTTATGAGATTCAAAAGCTGGCAGGATTAAAAGTGGCTTACAAAAAGCTTAGTGAAAAGAGTGGAATGTGATAGATATTTGAAAAGAATATTAGTAAGATGAAGTCCTTAAATGTTAATACTAACTCATTTATTTGACTATTTCAATAAATGACCTTACATTTGTAGCAGATTCTTATTAACACCCTTAATTATTGGCAGATCTTACCCGATCTGCCATTTTTATTATGACAACAGACGACTTCGCAGATAAAAAAAAGAAATATTGGTCCAAAGAAGAAGCCATTATCAACATACAAAAATACTGTGCGCTTCAAGAAAGATGTCATCAAGAAGTCAGGTATAAACTTATAGAATACAGCATATACGGAGATACACTCGAAGAAATTTTGGCGGATTTGATATCCAACAATTTTCTAGACGAAGAGCGATTTGCAAGGACATTTGCTCGTGGTAAATTCAGAATGAAACAATGGGGAAGGATCAAGATCAAACAGGAATTAAAATTCAGACAAGTATCACCCTACTCTATCCAAGAAGCGATGAAAGAAATCAATGATCATGAATATTTTCAAACGCTCGAACAGCTTATCATAAAAAAAGAAAGAACGACAACCTTCAAAAACCAATATGATCGTATGAAAAAGCTGACTGATTTTGCGCTGAGCAAAGGATACGAATATGAGTATATTGCTGAGATTGTTAAAAAGTAGTATGATGTTTTTTTAATTTATGCCAATAATTCACATATTAAACGGTATAAAAACCGATACAATGTCTTTGATCCATCGGATCGGAGTAGAAAAATTGAGCACGGGTAAAACTTCATTCACCCGTGCTACAAGGAGACTCAAATCACAAATTCCCAAATAAAAACTTATATGCTGCAAAATCTAATTACCTACTGCTGACAAACCTTTTGAGTGCAAGGCTTTGGTGGTTTTCATGAGTCTAATGAATTCTGCTCTATAACCATCTTTGTCTGTCCCACGAGCATTATCTGCAAGTTCTATCATATCTTCATAATCTTTATCATGTACCGATCCCGAATTCCTTAGTAACAAACCTGCGAAGGCCACTGCAGTAGAAAATTGAACATCACTATTGGATTTGGATATTTTTTGGGAATCAATAGAAATTACTTGTTCCCATTTTTTACTTACGTCACTATCAGGAGCTTTGTATCTAAATTTTATGGTACCTAATTCATTAACAAAAGGTTGATTTTTATTCGACTTTGTCCTATTTTGATACTTGAGTTCATCAACATTTGACTTTTTATCTGCTTCCTTTCCCTTTGTAATAATTTCGTAGATGGCAGTCATTTGGTGTCCCATGCCCAATTCGCCAGCATCTTTGGTATCATCATTAAAATCTTCTTTGGCAAGCATCCTATTTTCATAACCTACCAATCTATAATATTGAACCGATTCAGGATTAAATTCTATTTGAAATTTTACATCTTTGGCTAAGGTGTACATCGTCCCTCCAAACTCACTGACAAGTACTTTTCTTGCTTCTTGCATATCATCTATGTATGCATGATTTCCATTTCCTTTATCTGCAAGAATTTGCATTTTACTGTCTTTGTAATTGCCCATTCCGAATCCCAAAACCGATAAAAACACACCCGTTTTCCGTTTTTCTTCAATCAATGTCTCCAAACTTTTATTGTCTGAAATGCCTACATTAAAATCTCCATCCGTTGCTAGCACTACCCTATTATTACCGTCTTTGATGAAGTTTTGGACTGCTATTTCGTATGCAGTGACGATGCCTTCTGCTCCTGCTGTAGATCCGCCTGCTGAAAGTCTATCAAGACCTTCGATAATTTTTTGTTTCTCTGATGCAGGTGTAGATGGCAAAGCCACTCCGGCACGTCCAGCATAAGTTACAATGGCTACTCGATCTTCAGGTCTCAACTGATCTAACAGTAATTTGAAGGAAGAAATAACCAAAGGAAGTTTATTTGAAGAGTTCATACTACCAGACACATCAATCAAAAAAACAATGTTTGAATTTGGCAATGTTTTGAAGTCAACCTTTTTGCTTTGAAGACCCAAATGAAGAAGTTGCATATCTTCATTCCACGGACAATCTGTAAATGTGGTGCTCACCGCAATGATGTCATCGCCTTTTGGAGTAGGATAATTATACTCAAAATAATTGATCATTTCTTCTATTCTAACTGCATCAACTGGTGGTTTCTCGCCATTATTGATAAATCGTCTCACATTGGCGTAAGCTGCTTTGTCCACATCGAGTGAAAAAGTAGAAAGTGCTTCATCAAGTGGACTTACAAACCGGTTTTCTACGATGGCATCGTACGATTCAGTGTTTATCTCAGGTTCTGGTGTTGGTTCAATGATTTTTACTTCTTGATCCCTTTTAGTTTTATTGTTCTTCTTACCTTTTTCCCCTTGAATTTCAGATTGTGGGATGAGATTGCCTGTAACCCTGACACCATCTAGAAAGTAAACAGTTTCGTTTGCTCTAGACCCTCTGATGGAAATATCACCGCCATCCCTACTAGAAATACCTGCTGCTGTTGCTGCAATTTCATGGACATTTTTTGTAGGCAAACTTCTAATTTTTTCTGCAGTGACAGTAGAGCCTTGAGTTGTATGGTCAACTTCGATAAGTGGAACTTTGTAATCAACAACTCGGATTTCATAAAGGGTAATATTATCAGACGATAAAGCAAAATTGACCACATTATTCCTTCCAGCTTTAACCACCACACCATGAATTT
The DNA here is from genome assembly GCA_041739205.1 of Saprospiraceae bacterium. Classification (GTDB taxonomy): domain Bacteria; phylum Bacteroidota; class Bacteroidia; order Chitinophagales; family Saprospiraceae; genus OLB9. Next base: position 7,017 of record JBGSOH010000649.1, on the reverse strand, counting down.
TTTGAGTGGCAAAACCTACATAACTTGCTTCTAGATCATACGTACCCGGTTGTACATCAGCAATTAGATAATTTCCGTCAAGATCGGTCTCTGTTCCAGTAATTAACTTTCCATCACGATAAATAGCAATGGTAGCAAAAAGCATGGGTTCTCCTGTATTTTCTGCATCTGTTACTTTCCCAGAAATAGTCGTTTGTAAATTATTTTCTACGTTGATATCAGATATCCAAAGCAAGGAGACCAATAAAATGAGTTTGTTTATTACGGTAATCATAATCTAAAAATTTAAATTGTAAATAAATATGATCCAAATGTATAAGCTTAGCATGTAACCACTTGTCGCCATGGACAACATTGTGTTATTCATATCTTAGATAATTGAAATTAAGTCACATTCGCGACTTGTTTTGGGTTATGAGAGAGTTCTAAACTAATAGACATTCCATAAAAGTCTTTCAAATACCAATTTACTTTATACCTTTGCAAATACAATCCATGACGATTTGAATATTAATATTGGTGGGAATTTTTTGGAATTATTACCAGAGAAAGCAGTTTTGATTCCATTAGAAAAAATAATGATTATTGCTGATTTGCATCTTGGTAAAATAGAGCATTTCAGAGCTGCAGGAATCAATCTTCCTTTGGCAGCAGCTACCCAAACTGAAAATCGCTTAGTATCTTTAATCGAAAAACATCATCCTTCACGAGTCATTTTTTTGGGAGATTTATTTCACTCAGTGCAGAATCAATCTTATAATACATTTAAGAAAACCTTGTCATTGTTCAAAAACATTACTTTTGATCTCGTCATAGGTAATCATGACATAATGGATATGGAAGATTATACTAACCTAGGCATAACAGTATATGAAGAACTATTTATAAATGGTTTATGGCTAACTCATGAACCACAAGATGAATTAAAGACAAGTCTATATAATCTTGCAGGACACATCCATCCAGGTGTCACGCTCAAAGGAAAAGGCCGACAAAAAATGACACTACCTTGTTTTTATTTTGGCATAAATAATGGTCTACTACCTGCATTCGGATATTTTACAGGCAAAGCCATCATAAAAATTGAAAAAAAATCTGATATCTTTGCCATTGCCGAAGACAAGATCTTTCGGATTAACACTGAATGAAGATAGTTCACACTGCAGACTGGCACATAGGTAAGATCCTTCACAATCAAGACTTACACGAAGATATTCACCTGTTTTTCGATTGGTTATTGGAGTATATAAAGCAAGAAAATATAGATATTCTAATAGTATCAGGTGATATATTTGATCTTGCAAATCCTGCTAATAGAGATATAAAATCTTACTACCAAATGCTTTATAAACTATCACTGACGAAAACAAAAATCATCATTACGGGCGGCAATCATGACTCGGTCAGCCATCTAGATGCACCATCTCATCTGCTCGATGTTCTAAATATTGTGGTGATAGGTGGTGGCAGAGAAGACCGCAATGATATGATTATCCCTTGCTTTGATAATACTGGACAGTTGGAATGTGTGATTTTGGCAGTACCATTTTTGAGAGATAAAGACCTCAGACCTACTATCAAAGCTTCTGAAATGAACACAAAGTCGGATGCCATAAGTGAAGCAATTAAAAAATATTATGACGAACTCGTGGAATTGACAAATCATAAATATGGAACAGAAATCGCAATAATAGCAATGGGACACCTTTTAATGCAAGGTGCCATCACATCTGACAGTGAAAGAGAAATTCATGTAGGAAATCTTGAAGGTTTACAAAGCGACATCATCCATCCTGACATTGATTATATGGCACTTGGACATATACATAAACCGCAAACGATAGGTGCAAAAGCAAATATTCGATATTGTGGATCACCTGTTTTTTTAGATTTTTCAGAACGTGATTATGAAAAAAGAATTATCGTTTTAGAAATAGAAAACCAAAAGATAAAAAACATTAAACCTGTTACTATCCCAAAATTTCGTGAACTTAGAAAAATAGTGGGGACATTATCTGAAGTAGAATCTCAACTCTCATCATACCGAAATGAATATATGTTACCAGCATTTTTAGAAATTGAAGTTATAGAAGAAAAAAAAGATATTTTAAAAATTCAAGCCTTAGACAATCTGATTAGTGGTATAGTAGGTGAAGAATTTAAAATTTTAAAACACAGAATTTCATTTCTAGAAAATCGAATTTTCACTAGCACACTCCAAGACGAAAAAAAGACCATTCAGGAATTATCACCATTGGAAGTATTTAAGCTAAGGCTGACTGAATATACTGAAAATGAATCCATTAATGATGACCTGATAGATATATACATGCAATTGCTAGAAGAAATTAATGACTAATCGATAGAAATATTATGAAGATTTTAAAGTTAAGATTCAAAAACATTCATTCTCTAAGAGGAGAACACGAAATTGATTTTACAAAATCGCCATTTACGGAGTCAGGACTTTTTGCGATTACGGGACCCACAGGTGCTGGAAAGTCTACCATCTTAGATGTGATCACACTTTCATTATTTAGTAGAATACCAAGGTTTGATGGAAAAATAACCAATACAGAAATTGAAAAAATAGGTTCTGTAATGACACATTTTACGGATGATGCTTATGCCGAAATTGATTACCAATGTAAAGACAGGTTTTATAGATCTACATGGAGTATATCAAAGACAAGCAAAGGTAAACTCAAAGATTACAATATGATGTTGTCCGTTTTTGATGAAGAATCAATGGTAACTGGCAGCTATATAGGTGATAAAAAATCCATGGTACCTGCTGAAAATGAAGAAATCATTGGTCTTAATTATGAACAATTTATAAGATCAATATTGCTTTCACAAGGAGAATTTGCAAAGTTTCTAAAGTCGGACGAAAAAGAAAGAGCTAAGTTACTTGAAGATATTACTGGAAGTCAGATTTATAGAATAATTGGCAAAAAAGTATTTGAGAAAACAAAAGCTAAAAGAGAAGAAATATCTTTAATAAATAGAGATATAAATGGGATAATTTCTCTAACAGAAGACCAAATAACATTAAAACAGGAACAACTAGCAAACAGTGTGGCTATTATTGAATCCCACAAAAACTCGATTTTAGTGTCAACATCTGTTTTAAGTATTTTGCAAAAAAAAGATGAGCTACAACTAAAGCTTGAAAAACTCAATACAGAAAAAAGAACAATTGCAGATACTAAAGTTAACTTTCGACCGAAGGAAGAAATGTTGGAAAGACATCAAAATCTGAGTATATATAGAAATGATATTACATTAATTGTAAACGACAGTCAAAGATTAGAAAATCTGTCAAAAGACAAAATAATTTTATCTCAACAGATTGATAACCAACAATTAGCGTTAATAAAAATTTTAAGTGATGTATCCGATTTTGTCCACACAGATGTAGATCAAAAAAACCTAACTACAGTTGTCAGAAAATTTGAACAAAATGTCTTACAGCTTGATACATTACTAAAACAACTTACTGAAGACGGTAGAAAACTGAGATCTAGGATAAACAGTTTATGCACAAATCATCACAATATTTATACTGCTACCATTCTAAATACTAAAAATGTAGACGAACAAATAGAATATGTGCAGCATCATCTCCAAAAATTAGGCGAAAGCTTAAATTCAAACCTTGATGATTTTAACCTAAATGGTCAAATTGAAAGTTGCAGAATTGACTTAGATACAATAAAACTTAAATATAATGATGCATTAAGAAGCGAAGAAGCAACAACTGAAATAGGAAAAATACAAAATGAAATATTACAATCTACAAATGATAGACAAGAGTTAGAAAAAACTGCACTTGATCTTATAAAGTTATTAGAAAATGTAGAAAGTGAAATTTTAGTTTTAGAAAAAAAGAAAGAAGAGCAAGTAAAAATCAGTAGTCTAGAAGATCATAGAAATGAACTACAAGATGACGAGCCTTGTCCTTTATGTGGGTCAACGGATCACCCTTATGCTCATGAGAAACAACTTATACAGTTAGGTAAAATAACATTGGAGTTGGGTCTAAAAATCCAAATAAGAGATGCAAAAAAGATAGAACAATCCAAAGTAATCACACAAAAAGCTGCTATTGACGAAAGAATAATTCTACTCACAAAACAAATAGAAGAGAAGAAATTATTTGTAAAAAATGTCAAAACCAAATGGCAAATAGCTGAAAATGAAACATTTACAAGCCAGCATATTAAAAACAATATTGATACTATTCAAAAGCATTTAGATACGCTGATCAAAGAACAAAAAGATAGAAATGATCAAAAATTTCTTCTAGAATGCAATAATCTACTCAAAGAAATATCTGATATTACAAAAAGATATAAGGAAATAAAAATCCAAAAAGATGCCTTATATCAAGGACAAGATATCAGCATGGACGTATCGAGATTAGAAAAAGAATACAAAACTTCAGATGATTTATTAACTTCATACAAGTTAAAAATAACAAATTTAATTGAATCTGAAGAAGTATTGACAAAATCAATACATAATATGAATCAGCTTTTATTACCTGCTTTAAGAGACCTTGGATATGATAGGATTTCGGATGCAAAAAAAGATATCTTGGACGAAATCATTGTTCAGAATATTCAAAAACAAAAAGAAGAATTAACAAAATCCGAAACACAAAACGACACCAATCTTAAAAATGTACTTTTGGAACTGGAAAACTTAAAATTACCTGAAAACACAGAGACTGATTTGGCTCTTCTAAAAGAAAACATCAACAAATTAACACTAGAAAAAGATCTATTATTAACATCTAATGGTGCCATCCAAGGTGAGTTAGAACAAGATCAAAAAAATAAAACAGCTATTGTTCAAAAACAATCTTTGCTCCAAAAATTCGAAGATGAAAGCAAAAAATGGATAATTCTAGATGATTTAATTGGTGATAGTACAGGAAATAAATATTCAAAATTTGCTCAAAACCTTAGTTTAAAACACCTAATAAACCTTGCAAATAAACGGTTGACCAAACTTACGGACAGATATTTATTGGCATCTTCTGATATAGAAACAGATCTAACCATAATTGATCTTTATCAAGGTAGTGTGCAACGTAGCGTGAAGACCTTATCAGGAGGAGAGTCATTTATCGTCAGTCTAGCTATGGCATTGAGTCTATCAGATATGGCATCAAAAAATGTAAAATTAGAGAGTCTTTTTATTGATGAAGGATTTGGAAGTTTAGATGCTGAGACACTAGAAACTGCCCTAGAAACGTTAGAAAGATTACAATCAGAAAGTAATAGAATGATAGGTATAATATCACATGTGGATAGTCTCAAAGAAAGAATCACCACACAAATCAAGGTTAAAAAAAGTAGCCAAGGGTATTCATTCTTAGAAGTAAAATAAGCAATTCCAAACAAGGCTAAATGATTGGAAAATAGAGTAAAAAGTAAATTAATCTTCACTAAAAGGTTAAAAAAATAGATAATTACATATTAAATAAATAAATAATGTGTATCTTTGCATTTGAATATCAATAATCTAAGTTATGTTACGTATTATTTACATTTTTCTATTAGTAATTATATTTTCATCCAATACCGATGCCGAGGATGTAAAATATCACACTGCCAAAGTAAAGGCAGGCGAAAACATCAATAACTTCTTGACCAGACACCAACTGTCTAATAGCAATTGTAATATTGATTTGTTTTGTGATATCAACAAGATCAAAAATAGAAATATTATTATTGCACTAAAAGAATACAAACTCCCAGTAAAGTTATATAAATTTAATGGAAAAAGTATTCGATCTACAGTAGGTATTAAAGATAAAGATCTAGCAAAAAGAATAGAAGCATATAATGCGAAAGTCAAAAACTTGGGTATCAAGCCTAAGAGTCACCTTACAAAAAATCTTTTGTGGGTACCAATAGAAGAAATAGAATGTTTCTCAAATGCGGAAGAAAAACAAATAGCAGAATCCAAAGAAGATGAAGCGCCAAAAACAGATGCATTAAAAAAAGTTACAGAGACTAATAACGTTACTGTACTTACTCCCACAACGGTGATGAAGAGAAAGGGAATCAAAGAAATCAAAGTGCCATTAATGGGACCAAAATATGAAATGGTCAATATAGAAGATTTCAGTCTTGAAGGACAAGTTTACTATATCATAAGTGGTCACGGTGGTCCAGATCCTGGAGCAGTCTGTAAAGAATGTCCCACGATGATGTGCGAAGATGAATACGCTTATGATGTTTCACTAAGGCTTGCACGCGATCTAATGCAACATGGTGCTACTGTTCATATGATCGTACAAGATGAAAATGATGGAATAAGGGACGAAGAGCATCTAAAATGTGATAATGACGAAAAACTTTTAGGTAAAAGCGTTATTCCTCTTAACCAAAAAAAGAGACTCCGTGAAAGAGCAGAAACAGTCAATGCTTTGTATAGAAAATATAAGAAAAAAGGTGTCAAAATCCAAAAAGCGATAGAAATTCATGTGGATTCGAGAAATAAAAATACTAGACAAGATGTGTTCTTCTACTACAATGCAAATAGTAAAGCTAGCGAAAAACTAGCAAATACAGTACAGGAAGTATTCGCATCTAAATATGCACAATACCAAAAAGATCGCGGATATCAAGGATATGTAGAAGGTCGTGGTTTATACATGGTGAGAAACCTTGCACCTACTACCCTATTCGTAGAACTTGCTAACATCACCAATGAAGAAGATCATAAGAGACTAATAAAAAATTATAATAGACAGGCACTTGCTAATTGGCTTTTTGAAGGTCTTAGGAAGTAGAATAAAGTTAAATAGAATAACAATATATAACGGGAATATTAGATAAAAATCTAGTATTCCCGTTTTTTTTATTGTGTGCTCAAGGTAATGCAATAACCGATCGTATTTTGCGGACGACACGCATCGAAGTTACAAACTTCGACGATCAATGGTTCCGAATTTATATGATTTTTCGAATTAAATACCTTAACTTTGTATTATAAAATAAC
>JBGSOH010000629.1:0-2055 GCA_041739205.1 Saprospiraceae bacterium | reverse complement strand
CGAAGAGCCTATCGTACCCGCACCACCAATGACGAGAACTGACTTACCCTTAATATTGGCTGATAATAGGTCTTGATATTGATGGATATCAGCTTCAAAAAGACTTTTATCTCTTTTGGTGATGTGGGTTTTTATAAATTGCGGTATATCTATGATGTGCATATGGTTTGTGTTTTAATGGTTATGCAAATTCAATTTGCATTTCAATCTGTTTTTATAGCCCTGTTGCAAATTGAATTTGCAATACCAGTATGAATTACGATTCCATTTTCAAATAATTGCCGGGAAAGTCATCCCATTTCTCTACCATCTTGGCTTTTACAGGATTTTCTAAGATATATGTAATGACATTATTCAACATCTTTTCATTTCTGATGTAAATGTCAAAACTTTCTCTTTCCCAAAATTGACCAGACCTATGAAGAAATAAATTAATATATCTTGATGTAGATCCTTTAATTTGTTTTAATATCTTATCTAATGGCTGATAACTTTGCATCAATTCTGTATCTTCTTTTAAATTTTCAAGTTGTACAGCTGTATCAATCAATAGATGCACATGATTTGACATTATACAATATGCGATTAGATTGTACAAAGTGCCATCATGTCTTTTGATTTCTTTATCAATTATTTGAATGATACTCAGATCTTTTAAATAATGTGCCCCCGACTCTATTTTATCAAGAAGATCATCTAATTCTATTAAATACTTTTTGCGTAAATTAAAAATTTCTAAATTTCTTTTAGGTACTTCATCAATAAAAAAAGCTTGAGTCACTCTTTGTGTATATTTTTCACTTAAAGCATCTATAGCGATTTTTGGCACACTATTATATAACCTAAAAGTTACAAAAAAGCAGGCTCCAACTGGTTGGATATGTGGAAGATTTCTTCTATAAAAAGTTTTCATAATTTAATGGGTAGCCAAATTTATTTGGCGGTTAATGGACAGCTAAATTTATTTGGCTGATAATGGGTAGCTAAATTTATTTAGCTAATTGCCATGACTTCTCCAAATGAATCATGCTATGGCTTGACAAGTTTTGGAGACCCATTAGAAAAGTCCTTTAAAATGCACGGATCACCCTTACCACTTCCTCCACCTGTGCATCCGTCAGATTAGTAGAAGACGGGATAGAAATACATGAATTATAAATAGTATCCGATATGTTTTCATTGGTGATAAATGGTAAGTGCTTGAACATTCTCAACTGATGCATTGGTACCCAAAATGGTCTGCATTGTACCCCATTATCCAATAAGTGTTTGATCATGGGTCTTTGTTCTTTGACCTTCATGGTGTGTAACCAATTATTGGGAGTGACGTGGTCACCAACTTTTTGAAATTGCAAATTTTCATTTTCCAAATGATCCCGATAATACTTATCAATCGTCTTTTTGCGCTCTAGGAAAGAAGGCAATTGCTCCATTTGTGCTACACCTACGGCTGCGAGTATGTTTACAAGTCGATAGTTGTAACCTATCTCATCGTGGTCGTATTCGAATGGGTCTGTTTTGGCTTGGGTGGTGATATGTTTGGCTTTTTTTGCTAGGTTTTCATCATCTGTGACGATGACACCGCCGCCACCTGTACTAATGATTTTATTACCATTAAAACTAAAAGTACCGAATGCACCGAATGTACCTGCACCCTTGTTTTTGTAGGACGAACCCAATGCTTCCGTAGAGTCTTCGATCACTACGAGACAATATTTTTTTGCTATGGTTATCAGTCTATCCATATCGCACATATTACCTAGAACATGTACTGGCATTATCGCTGAAATACATCGTTTATCGCTTTTTAGGTAGGTGTGATCTTTGAAATAATAGGTCTCATTTTCTAAAAAAGCTTCCAGAATATCTAAATCCATCTGCCAAGTATCCTTATCTACATCTATGAAGATGGGATCTGCTCCAGTATATTTGATAGCATTGGCCGTAGCTATAAAAGTAATATCGGGTGTGATGACATAATCTCGTTGGCGGACACCTGCTAACTCTTGGGCGATATGCAGTGCAGCAGTGCCATTCATGGCTGCGATACCATAT
>JBGSOH010000605.1:0-8213 GCA_041739205.1 Saprospiraceae bacterium | reverse complement strand
TAATCAATAGTTATGGGACAAGAGATAGAGATTTTTTCTTCTACAGGGTACAAGTATACTTCTCCTAAAATCAACAGCACCTTAAAAAAAGATTTAGCCCAAATCATCCAAAACAGGTCCAAATGAAATTTCATCATAAGTCACTCCTGACTGTAACTTTTGGATGATTTGTAAAGTTTTTTGTTGCTTAGTAATATAAATGTTGTTTTCCAGATTTTTAACTTTAGCTAATGATAGTTGAGCTTCTCGAAAATTTAGATCCAACAGCTTCAAATATGCATCTGCCAAATGATAAAAGTCAACATTTTGGGTTGAAGCATTTTCTATATTTTTTGTAATTAAGTTTTCCAGTCTTTTGAGTTGAATCTTTGAATCAGCAATTATTTTTTGTTCATCCCTTTCTTTTTCTTGATCATCATAAAAATAATAATTGTAATAGTGGTTTTTGGCATTATAAAAATAGTGTTCCTGCTGATTGATCGCTCTACTTATCAGTAATTGCAGCAGTTCATGGTTAGGATTGATTCCCATAATTTTTTCTATTGCCAATACTATATCCGAAAAAGACTGCAATCCATATATTGCATAAACATTGGCGATTTCTTCATCTGATTTACAAAGCTTTAAAACATCATCTGTAAAAGGAATCGAGTATGTTTTGACACTAAGATTAGCTACTGCCTTTCTGCTTGGACAATGAGCAAATACTTTTGAAAATTCATAATATGACCTTGGATGATTACCAATATGATAAAATGCCCCTGCAAAGTAACTTTGTGACCACTCTGATACATAGCTTTTTACTTTTATTTTGGTATTATATTTTTCAAAAAAGTAAATTACATTTTTAAAGTCTTTTATAGCGGATGAATATTTTATGAGTAAATATAGATATCTTTCTTTCAAAAAATCATCCTTTTCATTTAGGAAACTACCTTCAATTTCGATAATAAAATTTTTTATTCTCAATGTATCTATGGGTTTTCTTTCGTCCCAATAGCTTTCTCGTTTGTCTGCAATCAAATTATCTATCTCTTTCAAAGACAACAAGTAATTTAGAGCATTTTGATTTCTTAGAGATTTAACTTTTTTTATAAAATCATCAGACAAATTCTCATTTTTATGCAATTCTACTTTTATCTGATAATTTAATATCTTTTTTCCAAAATATTCATACCATGCGTTCGTATTTAATAAGGTATCGTCAGATGTAGCTTCATAGCTGTAGCTTTCCTCTCCATACGGGTAGTAATAAGTAAAAAAATACTTATCATGATCCTTGGGTCTTACACTTGTCTCTGGATAAAAAACACTATACAATTCATAACTAAAAAAATCAGCACAGGCTATAGATACTAATAATCCTAATATCAAAGCAAACTTAATAACTCGGAAACGCTGGAATTTCATCATGTGAATTGTTAAAATTTTCGGAACTTAAATCAAAGTAAAGGTAAGTTAATTTCACTTGATTTTTTCTAGATTCTAGAATCATTTTTTCTATATTATTCTTTCGTTCGGAATGTGACACCTCGTTTCTTATAATATCTCCATTTAATATAGCAATATTGGCTATTATTGTATCTTTTTGGCATCTGTAGTTATTGGAGTCATCAATTCTTGTAAATGATTTTAGTTTTTCTATCTGAAAGTAATTTTCTTTCCTTAAAACTGTCACAAATCTATTATTTCTAAATATAACCAATTGTTTGAATATAGGAAATGCAATATCTAATTCTATTGGATAATCTGAAATTCTATCCAAATACGGTTCTATTAAATATGGATCGAAAATAGAGTTTTTAGTGTTGAAATCTGTAAGCTTCCCAACATTATAAACCATTAAAACACCTCTATCTACAGGTGGTACTCCTGTCAATTCAGGGAATTTTATTTGATGTAATCTGATCGTTGCACTTAATGTTTGAAAAGGGTAAATAGATTTTAATTCTTTTATTAATGTAAAATAATTAGCTGCTGTACTTTGACTCCAATCACAGTCAATTTGTATCTCAGTCGGTGTAAGATTTATTGAAGCACATAATTCATTGATTTTTTTCTTAATGTTGGTTGAAAGAACTTTTATATCACTTGGTTTGAGATTTTGCAAAGTACGATTTGTAATATAAATAACTGGAATAATCTCTGTATTTACATTTTTTTTGAATTTTATCGTAGAAATAGGTTTTGGCAATCCTTTTTCATCAATGTCCACATCAAAGAATCTAACATACAATTTTTGGACATTACTTTTTATTAAAATATTTTGCTCTAATGAATCTAACTCAAAAACTGTTTGCCAATAATAAAAAGCATTTTGTGTAATTACTGTATTTTTATTGGGTTCACACGCACTAATAATAAAGCTTAAGAAAAATGCAAAAAAAAGCAAGTTTTTAGCTAGCATAATAAATAGACTTAAGAAAGCAAATATAACAAATAAACAGAACTTTTATATCTCTGTCTGATCATACAATCTAATTCATAAAACTCTATAAAAGAACTACTCAACCATCATTTCTCAAAACCTTGTACCTTATGCCTTAGCCCTGAGTAGGATTTTAACACTGCCTTTGCACTTCCTACTGAGAGTGGCGACTCGATCAGTAGTGGCAACTTATTCCCATCATCTGTCACCCAAACTTGCATTTTATTGCCATCTTTAAATACATTGCCAGTAACTAGGTCGGGTATAACCTTGATCGTATTAAAAGTGCCTAGATCTTTTATTTCAAAATTCTTTTGTTTGCCCTCATATCGTACTTTTATAGGATAGATATTCTCGTCAAATAATATTTTGGTGGGAATATGTTCGCCTTCTTTGTAAGCATTTACATTTATATTTCTCATGGAATATAAGACCGAAAGAAGGTCATGGGTACATGCCGGCACTGTAATATATTTTCTCTTGGCTGTTTCACGTGTCCTACCATTAAAACTGATGGCAAATCTACTATTTTGATTGAATGAGAGACTATCAAACTTTCGATAATTTCCCTCTTCCACTATGCGCACAAATGACTTTGGATACAATGTTTTTTTATCGATCACACTATGAAAATAATCACGTACTCTGAAGAAAGGATCATAACTTTTGTACGTCTTGCCGTAAACCGTCACCTCATAACTATCATTTTTTTCCACAAGATGAAAAACTGCCTCTCCAGCCGGAATCCAGACAAATTGCCAATTGTAGTATGCCTTGTAAACTATTTTTTCCCCTGATACAAAAGCTGTATTTTCTATTTTGCACTCGTTGTTTGGAATGTCGGATATAGCGTTATCTGCTCCTGTACCAAGATACAAGACGCAAGCCAAAATTACGATATAAACTACGTTATAATATTTCATACAGTCCTATAACTCCAAAATGAAACAAAAAATTTCATCTCTAATCAAAATAATCATATCAGCTTCAGATCCAAGATATTGCCCATACCATAACAGACCCTACATCTTGGTTCATATTTATCTTTTTCGCCAAGTAATACGGTGTCTTGTTCCGTACTCAATCTATACGAGTGGGTAGCCAAGTTACCACAGTGTGGACATATGGCATGTACTTTTGTAATGTATTCTGCCACTGCAAGTAAATTTGGCATAGGTCCGAATGGTCTGCCTTTGAAATCCATATCTAATCCAGCAATAATCACTCTAGCACCTTTTATAGCTAGCCTTTGACACACGTCAGGCAATTTATCATCAAAAAATTGGGCTTCATCTACTCCGATGACATTGATGTCTCTCACATGGTCAAAAATCTCGATACTACTCTGAATAGGAATGGAGTCTATCATATTCTCATCGTGCGACACAACATTAGTTACATCGTATCGAGTATCTTTAGAAGGCTTAAAAATTTGAACTTTTTGATTGGCAATTCTAGCCCGTTTGAGTCGTCTTATCAGTTCTTCCGTCTTTCCTGAAAACATAGAACCACAGATTACTTCTATCCAACCACTGCGTTGACTTTTAAAACCAGGCTCTAAAAACATATTTGCTCAAATTTTGCACAAAGAAAGCAGAAAATGAATAGATTTTATAATAAATAGACATGACTTATTGTTTTTTTGCGTTTATATCTGTAAAAATGTCCGATTTTACTGACACTCATAACTTTGGTATAAAAATTGTACACATTATAAATAATCATAATATAATAAATATTTTTAATAATGGATATTCAGGTATTTAATAAGAAATTACACAAAATAAGTGCTCTTACAGAAAATGCCATTTCAGATGGTCAATTTTCACCACTAGAACGCGAGCTTATCTTAAGTTATATTCGTGAGCTATACGATATTATACTCGACGAAAAACATCCATTAGATGTCAGGCAAGCTCCTGTAGTTGTCGAACGAAAAGTGGAACCTGTATACGCTGAACCTATCAGACAACCAGAAGCACCCAAAGCAACTCCATTAGCTGAACCTATTGTCATACCCCAACCCGTTGTACAGACTGTCGTGGTGGAAGAGAAAGTAGTCTCCATCCCACAACCCGAACCAGTGCAAGTCATAGAAGAAGTGATCAAAGTTGAGCCAATCAAACAAGTAGAAGTACAAAAGCCAACTTTTGTCAAGAGTGCGGCTGATACGGATGCGCTCTCAGAGTTATTTATAGATGAGAAAATCTCAGACCTATCTGATAAACTGGCACAATCTCCAGTCAAAGACCTTACTAAATCTATGGGTATTAATGAACGTATTTTTACACAACAAGAACTATTCGGAAACAATCAAGCACACTTTAGCGAGACGCTAGAAGGGTTAAATAAATGTCAAAGTTTTGATGAAGCCAAACAATATCTCGTCAATAACGTAATATATAAATATGATTGGGTCGCAGAGCAAAAAATTAAAAAAGCAGCGACCTTCATCAAATTAGTCAAAAGAAAATTTGTTTGAAAATGTAAATCCGTATGAGCAAAGATATTGCTATTTTCCTTGATAAAATAAAGCTACCACTCGCACTGATTGCTGTATTGTGGATTATCAAGGCTTTAGATTACTTATTTGATCTACATTTAAAGAACCTAGGCATTTATCCAAGAGATTTTGCAGGTTTGGCAGGTATCTTTACATCACCTTTTATACACTCTAACTGGGATCACTTGTACTCAAATACGATGCCCATATTAGTATTGACTTCCATTATGACCCTTTTTTATAGGAAAGTAGCCGTATCTGCGTATTTCACAATAATGGTAGGTACAGGATTATTGGTATGGTTGTTTGCTAGAGAATCTTATCACATTGGAGCTAGTGGCATGGTATATGGGTTGGTTTCATTTGTTTTTTGGACAGGTGTTTTTAAAAAGAATATTAAATCTGTCATTCTAGGTCTTATTATCGTGACCCTATATTCAGGCTTATTTACCAATATGTTTCCAAATGTAGAAGAAAGGATATCATGGGAGAGCCATATGTTCGGTGGTATCATAGGGTTATTTACTGCTTTTATTTTTAAGAATGTAGTAGAAGATGATGAAAAAGAATATCATCAGTCGCCATGGCAATATGATGATGGTCCTCGGCAATATTTCCTACCAGGTGATGTTTTCGAAAAAACTAAGAGACAACGTTATTTGGAATTTCTTGAAGCCGAACGACTCAGAATAGAAGCTGATAGAATCCGTAGAGAAGAAAACAATTATCTTTAACTTAATGAAATAAGAGTCTACTCCGAATATATAATTCGAATAATAATCAAATGTTTTTTACCCAACCTCTAAAGGGGATAACTTTGATAATCAATGCAATAGAAAGCATAATTTTTCATTTTTTGAACAAACGGCTTTTCGGAGCAGATTCAACATTACAGGTTTTGAATTGTCAAGATGCCCCAGTCAAATGATCAAAATATGATAATTATGTCAAAAATGCTGTCAAAATGTCATTAAAATTCTGATGGCATAAACTTTGACTTAAATGAGACATCATCAAATCATGTTTTAATTATGTCTAAAGGTAATATATCAGTACAAGCGGAAAATATTTTTCCAATCATCAAAAAATTTCTTTATTCAGACCATGAGATCTTCCTAAGAGAATTGGTCTCCAATGCAGTCGATGCCACTACCAAAATCAAAACACTAGCCCAAAAAGGCGAAATGAAAGATGAATTGGGTGATATCAAAATCGAAGTCAAAATCGACAAAGAAAACAAAACCCTTCACATCATCGACAAAGGTATCGGTATGACCGAAGATGAAGTCAACAAGTACCTGAATCAAATGGCTTTTTCGTCTGCTGAAGAATTCCTTTCAAAATACAAAGACGATGCAACCATTATTGGTCACTTCGGTCTAGGATTTTACTCTGCATTTATGGTGGCAGATAAAGTAGATGTCATCACAAAATCTTATAAAACAGATGCTCCCGCAAACATATGGTCATGTGATGGCAATCCTGAATACACTATTCACCCACATGACAAAACAGAACGTGGTACAGAAATCATTCTCCACATCAATGATGAAAATAAAGAGTATCTAGAAGAATATAGAATCAAAGAATTACTAAATAAGTACTGTAAATTCTTACCTGTAGAAATAAAATTTGGTACAAAAACGGAATCTACATGGGAAGGAGAAGGTGATGATAAGCAGGAAATCAAAACAGAAGTGGATGATATCATCAACAATCCACACCCAATCTGGAAGATGAAACCAGCTGATCTTACAGACGAAGATTATAAGAAGTTTTACAACGAACTTCATCCGTTCAGCCAACCACCATTATTCTGGATACATTTGAATATTGATTATCCATTTAACTTGACAGGTATTTTGTACTTCCCTAAATTGACCAATAACTTTGAAGTTCAAAAAAACAAAATCCAACTATATAGCAATCAAGTATTTATTACGGATGACGTCAAAGAAATAGTGCCAGAGTTTCTGATGCTTCTCCATGGTGTGATCGACTCACCAGATATTCCGCTGAATGTATCTCGTAGTTACCTACAATCGGATAGTAATGTCAAAAAAATAAATACCTACATCTCAAAAAAAGTATCTGAAAAACTTCAGTCTCTATTCGAAACAGATAGAGCATCTTACGAAGATAAGTGGAAAGAAATCAGCACTTTTGTGAAGTATGGTATGATCTCAGACGAGAAATTTAATGAAAAAGCAATGGGATTTGCTTTGCTAAAAAATCTTGACGGCGTACACAGCACATTGGAAGAATACAAAGAAAAAGTAAAGGCAACCCAAACTGACAAACATAATAAATTGATCTATTTGTATGCCAATGACCCGAAAGCGCAACACAGTTATATCAAAGCAGCAAAAGATTATGGTTATGATGTGCTAGAAATGGATACCATCATAGACAATCACTTTATGCAACACATCGAGTACAAAGGCAATGAAGTAACCTTCGTCCGTGTGGATTCTGATACACCTGACAATCTCGTACAAAAAGACGAAACAAAAGAGTCCGTACTTAGCCAAGCCGATCAAGACAAGGTAAAAGATATATTTACCAATAATGTGAAAAATCTAGGCATGGGTCAGATAGAGTTAAAACCATTGTCACCTACAGACCATCCTGTGACCATCACCAAACCAGAATTTATGCGTAGGATGAAAGAAATGCAAGCTATGCAAGGTATGGATATGGGCATGTTTCCAGATAGCCACAATGTAGTGATCAATACCAATCACCCACTCATCGCAGACAAATTGGTAAAGATGAAAAGTGAAGAAAAGAAAGCAGATTTTGCAAACTATCTCCACGACTTAGCATTATTGAATCAAAACATGCTTAAAGGCGAAGAACTTTCCGCATTTATAGCAAGAAGCTTGGAGTTTGTGAAATAATATTCGGATATTTAAAGTATTATAAAGCCGTAAAGCAGTATTGTTTTGCGGCTTTTTTTGTTTGCTTGATGGCATTAATGTTGGTAGCTATCCTTGATGGAGGTCACAAACTGTGATGTCCAATCTTCAAACTCTTGTTTATTCGATCTTGGATATTAATTTCTCATTGAGATCATCAAATGTATCTGTCCATCTGAAGTTGGCTTCTAACAACTCAGTAGCTTTATTTGTTCCTAATTTCATTCTAAAATCAAACAATTCCTTTTTCGCTTCTCGTATTTTTTCTGTATAGTCGGAAAGTGAATTATTACTTGTTTCAAATAATAATTTATTTATATTATTGATAATTTTAATTCTTTCTTTGTCTATTGAACTTAAGCCG
>JBGSOH010000588.1:0-8187 GCA_041739205.1 Saprospiraceae bacterium | reverse complement strand
ATGAATACGAAAGAAGAAATTCACCAAGCATTCGATGAGTTTAACAAAACGAGATTTGGTGGTTGGCCTTGGCCTTCATATGATGTAGTGCACGACAAAAACACAGGCAGATTTGCAAAATATGCGGATGGTACTTACGAGGCAGGGAGTTAAGAAGTCACTTCAGCTAATTATCTCAAAATCGTAATATCTCCCGCCAATAATAGCTCTTTACCGTTTATAAGTTTTAAAGCTATTTTATAAACATATACGCCAGGTTGACAATTTGAACCACCAAAAGTGCCGTCCCAAACGACAAGTTCGGGTAGCACCTTGTCTATGCTATATACATTGTTGCCCCATCTGTCATAAATTGAGCAAGTTGTCACTTCAGCAATGATATTACTATTGTTAATCGTAAATAGTCCATTGGTCGTAGACCCTGGCAAGATGATGTTAGGTAAGACAATTTCAGTTGTAACTTCATTAACTTTTATTTGTAATGAATCTTGCGCTGAACAACCATTGTTATCAATTATTTCAAGACTAAGTTGGCCAGAAATATCCCCAATAAATGAAATGCCTGATAACTTTTCAGTTATGATCTCACCATTTGGCAAGGTCCAGGTGGTAGACAAAATATCTTCAAATGCTAAATTGGATGTGAAATCCACTTCAATGGTCTTACCCTGATCAATGGTGATGTCCAAGCCTAGATCAATATCAAATGCGACGGGTGGAATTAAGTCAATCGTTTGCTCAACCCTGCAAGTAAAGCTATTGACAGCTAGTATCGTATACTGACCTGACGGGAGATTTTCTATGGTTAAATTGTCTACTTGGGTTCCATTTATAGTATATTTTACATCTAGCGTACTCTCTTCTGGTATAATAGTGATCGTACCATCTGTTTGGTCAAAACAAAGTGGATTTGTAAGGTCTAATTGGAATTCGGGTAACGGCACTCTGATGATATCTACGGATGAAGTATCTGATCCACATTCATTATTTACAGTATAATAAACTTTTACATTTTCGTCAATACTACTATCGATATTTAAAATAGCTGGTATTGGGTTTGTAAAATCTCTTAAATACCATTGTCCTCCTTGATCAGCTCCATTTATATAATCTTGGAGATTTGCTGTAGAGACAATATTGATACATGATTCAAAAGATTGATCGTCAGTACCTGCATATGGTTTTTTATTGAATGTAATTACATCATTTCCTATTTCATAAGTACACCCAAAATTGTCTGTAAATGTGTATACCAAAACATCCCCACTTTCAATATTTTCATTTATCAGGGCAAGTTTACCATCGATGGTACCAAATTCAGCAGTTATATCCTGATTTATAATTACTTCTAAAAGTCCATTCTCTGGATTTAATATATCAAAAAATATAGGTTCTCCTTCACATGAAATATCTTCTTTGATTAACGCAATACCTGGTTTTGATGTCCAGTTAACTCGTATTCCTGTTGTAAAATCTGTACATTCACCAGCAATATTTATTTCTCCATTTTGACCACTTTGGCCAACTATCCTAGTCAATATAAAAGAATTTCCTGCATAGGATGGATCGTAAGGAATGGGAAAGGTTTTTGTTCTCACCAAAATAGTTCCAATATTGTTTATTCCTCCATCATGTAGAATGTATTCAAAACTATCGCCATTATCTAAAGTAAAGTTTTCTGCAAGCGTTGCTAAAAGGTCTTCTCCTTCACATAGTGTTATATTGCCTGAATTTAAAGAACCTGCATCTGTGATACAAATACATTCTTTTGTCTCCACAATCAAAGGTGTAGCACATCCTCGGTCATCTTCTACAAAAAAAGAAACATTGGTCAAACTTGCAAAATTCTCACTAACGTAAGGTGATGTTATAGGTGTATCTCCGTTTAGGAAATAGGGCGCTGTACCACCTGTTATTTCGAAACTCGTATTAAATTCTAGGCCATTACATTCCGTAATGAGATTATTGACTATAGGAGCATCAAATAGTTCGAAAGTTTTAGTGAAAGTAGTCACGCATCCATTCTCTACAACATCTAAACTTGCGGTATAAATCCCTGGTTTGTCAGAGAGAATACCTAGGATATTTACAACCGCAAATGCATCGGGTGGTACTAATGTCAAATCAAAGTTAGTAATATTGTCAGTAGAACTATACACGAAATCTCCACTAGGCGCACATGCTGCTACAATGACATCCCATGTCAAAGTTGGGTTTTGGTAAAAGACTACAGGCTGACCTGCTGTAACAAAAGAACACGGTTGGATTACATAATTTCCATTTTCAAAATTGACAGAAACATACGAAATGTAATAAGTTGTACCGAAAATGATATTGGATGTTTTGGTGAAACGTCCATCTGCTGATGTCTCCAATATTGTCCCTAATGTGGTGGTTGGTGATGTGTGAAGGATGTAAATAAAACTATCCACTTCGCCGAGTATTCCATCAAAATTATACTCCGCAGCCACAGATTGACCCTCGCAAGCACTTAATATGGTATTTGACATAGTCCCAGCTGTACTTTGGCAGGCACAGTTGAAGGTTAGGTTTGTACTATTTGAGCAGCCGTTTGCTGAAGTAATGATTACTTGGGTTGTACTTCCAGATGTTAAGTTTTCAAAAAGTAATTGATTGGGTGTTACTTCTGTTGAAGAAATACTTGATGTAAAAGGAGCTGTCCCAATGATAGGAATGGTAGCTTCATAAGATGTAACATCTTGACAAACATATGCAATCGGCCCGAAACTTACCGGTTGATTGAAAGTGATGTCAAAAGTAGAAGTGTCTCTGCATATATCATTATTAGCTATCAATGTGACATCGTAAGTACCAAAAGTAGATGCTGTAACTAATGACTGAAGTCCATTTTGATTCGAAAAACTTAGGTTGGCATTACTAGATGACCAGGTATAATTTGTACCAGATTGTGGATTTATAGCTACGATATTTGTAAGCGCACAAGTATCTGCGACAGGATTGATATTCACCAAAGGATTGCCGCGGAATACGACAGGTTGACCAGGAGAAACGCCAAGACAAATATCACTTAGATCGACATTTCCATTCAAATTATTGCCAATAACATATGAGATGTAGTATCGTGTATTGAGATTAAAGCTTGATTGATAACTAAAAATTCCAGTTTGATTGGTTGCCAACACCGTACCTAAAATATTATTGGCACTTGTATGCAAAACATACATACCCACATCGTCTCCATCTAATATTCCATCGCTATTGTATATTGCATTGACACTTCCTCCTTCCGCACATATAATCTGTTCAGTAGCTGACATGGTTCCTCCTTGTGTAGTACAATCACAATTAAATATACCTTGCACAGCAGTGGAACAATTGATGCCATCTCCTATGTCGAAATTGTAAGGTGTTCCAGAAGTTATGAGTGAAGATGTATAAGTATCTCCTACGATAGGATCACCATTAACTATGTATGGGGATTGACCACCTGAAATGCTGAAAGTCACGGTATACCCTCCGTCCAAAGGGTCACAATTTACACTTGTTGTCTGAGTCGTAAGTGCATTGAAAACTTCTACTTCTACAATATCAGTTCCAAGACAACCTTGATTGTTTTCTTCCAGTAAAAACTGATATATTCCATTGCCATCAACAATAACTTGGGTATTTAATAGCTCAGGAAAATCGATGTCGACATTACCGCTTGAAAGTACACTCCAGGTGGTAGTGCTACCAGTTACAGAATTAGATCCATTGAGTGTAAAGGTATTTCCACAAACTTGCAGGTCAATCCCTGCATTCGGACTAGGTATTTGATTGAACACAATTGGTTGGCCCGTAGATATGGAAAGACATGGATCACTTAGGTCTACTGTTCCACCAAGATTATTTCCGACAACATATGAAATATAATAAGTCACACCATATTGTAAAGTCGGTATATATATGAACTCTGGTATAACATTCGAACTAAAAATACTTCCCAAAATATTCCCTGGATTATCATGCAACACATAAAGGCCTATATCATTAAAATCTAAAAAAGTACCTGTTGCCACACTACCAACAGCTAATTGATCTTCACAAACTTCTATCAACTGGCTACTACTAAGTCCTGAATCAGACACACATGGACAATCTTGACTGCCTGATAAGGTAATCTCACAATCTTCGCTATCTTTTATCAAAAAACTATAATCAGTACCAAATGGGATTAAAGTAGATGTAAAAATATTCCCAGCAATGGTATTATTATCTACAGAATAAGGAGCTAATCCACCATTTATGGTAAACGAAACCGTGTATCCATTGGCATTATTACAATCAAAAGTGGGATTAGAAATCAGAAGATTAGGCAATAATGAGATCGCAATTGTATTTACACCTGTGCACCCGTTTAGTGTTTCTGATAATTGGATGATGTAAGAGCCGGGTAGGGTAGCGGTAATATCTGTGGTAGCATCATTTGGTGTATTAAAAGTAATGGTTCCAGAGCCTGAGATTTGCAACCAATTGTAAGTCGACAATCCATTAGGAATACTTGCTTCTAGCGTGGCAGATAGACCACATTGGCTAATGTTTGTAATTGTGGGTGTGGGTAGATCATTAATTTGGATATCTTGACAGAGACTCTGTGGTGGGCTACAGTCTGATGTAACATCTACACAAACGGTCACCGTACCAGAAGAAGTTGGATTGACCGTGATTTGCCCACTCCCTTGTCCGGATAAAATGGAGCCAAGATTTACAGTCCAATTAATAGTAGCATACAAATTAGCATCAATAAGATTTGCTTGAAAATTTGTACCAATACAAGTTGAAGATGGTAAAGTAATATTGGGTGGTGGTGGAGTTTGATTTATTGTCACTGTTATACAGTTGGTAGTTATTTCGTTACATGGGTCAGTAATGTTATAACAAACTTGACCACTACCACTATTATTCCAAAGTACGGTGACTGAATTTTCAGTTTGACTAAGAATAAAGCCATTACTGACTGTCCAAGTATTGGTAAAACCTGGTAGCAATAATGGATCTAAAGTGTACGTTGGTGATTGACCTTCGCAGATATCTATTAGACCTAAAATAACATTATCTGTGATGTACGGTGGCAAAAAGGTGACAGAAATTGTATTGGTGCCTACGCATCCATTAATAGTCTCAGTGACTTGGATAAGGTATGTGCCTGGATCAAAAGCAACAGCATTTGTATTAGAAAAAGTGGGATTTCCAAATGATAATAATGATGGACCAGATAATTGAGTCCATTCCCAAGTGGCATCTGTAATGGGATTTACTATTGCCAATTCTGCAAAATCACCACACTGACTGACGACAAGAATATCTGGAATAGGTGGGTCAGTAATCTGTATATCTTGACAAATCGATTGTGGTGGACCACAGTCTGACGTCACTTCCACACAAACAGTAGTTGTACCCGTACTCGATGATGACAAAGTGATGGAAGATGTACCTTGACCACTATTGATAGTAGCTGGTGTGGCTGTCCAATTGTAGCTATTGTACAATGGCGATGGAACGATGCTAGCGTTAAAGTTACCATTTACACAAGCCGTAGCATTCATAGAAATAACTGGTGGTGGGGCTGAAGAAATGACAAGCACCGAAAAACAACTCGTTTCAAAATTGTTGCATGGGTTTGTAATGTTATAACAAACTTGACCACTACCACTGTTATTCCAAAGTACGGTTACTGAATTTTCAGTCTGATTAGTGACAACGCCATTACTGACCGTCCATGTATTGGTAAACCCATTTGGTAGTGTAGGTGTTAATGTATACGTTTCTTCATCTCCTAAGCAAACTGATTCAGGACCTGTAATGGTGAAATCTTCTGAAAAACTATTCACAGTAATATCAAAACAGGTTTCTGTACTACCGCAACTATTGTTTATAAATATACATAACAAAGCGTGACCAGATAAGAAAACAACGTTTATTTGATTACCCACTACAGTAAACAAGCTAAAGGTTCCATATGGTATTGTAAATACGGGGTCTCCACTTGGATTAGGGTTATCAAAAGTATAGGTTACGAGCTGACCAGCACACACTACCGTAGGTCCAGATATGGTAGTTGGTATTAATATTGGATTGACAATCACAGACTGGCATGTCGTTTCAGAAGTGCCACATGGATCGGTAATGACATAACAAATCTGACAACTGCCACTCATATTCCACAATACAGTTATGGAGTTATCAGTTTGAGCAGCGATATCACCACAATTAACAGTAAATGAACTAGTATAACCTAATGGTAAAGTAGGGCTCAATGTGTAGGTTACTTCTTGTCCAATACAAACAGTATTTGCACCTACTAAAACTGGGCTGTAATTAGTGGAATTTACAATGACATCTAGACAATCTTCTACCATTCCACATGCATTACTTGCAGAAACACAAATAGTGCCTGGACCTGAAAGCCAAATAACATTCACTTGGTCACCTACTACCTCAAAGAAACTAAAACCACCCATTGATATCCCTACAGTTGGTTCTATGTCATCCCCATACGGATTGTTAATCGTGTATGTGACCAGCTGACCTGCGCAGACATTTTCTGGCCCTTCTATAGTGATGGGTTGGTCTAGCTCATCCTCAATATCAAGATTAGCACAAGAAGCATTTAATTCAGCACAATAAAGGTTATTATCGATGTCCAGGCCAATATCCGTAAGTGACAAGGATCCATTTGGAGTGGGTAATAAAGGAATGTCAGAAGTCAAGATAGACATTATGCAGATTAAATAAGATCCAGGAGCGTAAGTTGTTAAATCTAGGCTAGGGACAATATCAAAAACGATTTCATTTAAATCAGATATGACATACAAAATTGAATACAAGTTTGGGTCAGGTGGATTTCCGCCAAAATTCAATACTGGATCAATAATTAGAGCAGGATCACTTTCACAAGCATTGGTAACTCCTAGAAATAAAATGCTGGGTACATTAGGCTGACATGTACTCGGAGTAGCACAAGCAAATGTACAATCGGTGCCAGTATTATCAGCAAGTTCAATAGACCAATCATTTAAAGTTCCTCCATCACCGCCTACAAAATCTTGAAATCTTAACGTCCACTGACCATCTACGGGTCCTGATAATGTACTTAGACATCCACCATTGTAAGTGAAGTAAGAACCTGTATAAGTTTGACCTGACATATAGTTTGAATTTGAAGTAAAATTGATCGGAAAACCAGGATCGGGCGCAGGGCTACCTGTACAATCAAGTATGCAAATGTCATAACTAATATTATTATTTACAGCAATACCAGAATTGTCTGATAAAAGCACCGAACTTCCATTTGGAGCTATCAAAGTGATTTCACATTCTCTTAATGCATCATGGTCTACATTTATATTAACTGCTTTTACAAATTGTGTAGCGTTGAGCGTGCCTGATGTAGCGCCAGATATCGTTAGAAAACCTTCTGCAGTTCCAGAATTAGGTAAGTTTACTGGACAATTTGTACAAGCACATTGACTTGATACCTGCATATGGACGCATAAAACGAGCATTGTGATTAATGAAATCTTGTGTAAGATACGATAGTAAGGTTGGTGCATCATTATATATTGACTGATTTCAATTGATCGTTTTAATTAATTCTATGAAGGGAATAATAAATGTAAACCCAAATATACGTTTTATAACGAAATGTATACTAATTAAAAAGTGATAAATTGTAGTAAAAAGTTGCTTTTGATTCGAAGTATAATTTTAATGGGTGTGTAGAATTTAAGGAAACAAGTATTATTTTTTTACCACGAAGTTCACTAAGGTTTTCACTAAGGCTCACTAAGTGTTTGCTCAGTGAAGCTTAGTGCTTGACTCTGTGTCCTGAGTGGTTAATTTTTTTCACCACGAAGTTCACTAAGGTTTTCACGAAGCCACACTAAGTGTTTTGCTCAGTGATGCTTAGTGCTTAACTCTGTGTTCTTAGTGGTTAATTTTTTTCACCACGAAGCTCACTAAGGTTTTCACTAAGTCACATTAAGTGTTTTGTTCAGTGATGCTTAGTGCTTAACTCTGTGTCCTTAGTGGTTAATTGTTATTCTTAGTAGTTAATTTTTTTCACCACAAAGTTCACTAAGATTTCCACTAAGTCTCACTAAGTGTTTGCTCAGTGATGCTTAGTGCTTGACTCTGTGTTCTTAGTGGTTAATTTTTTTCACCACG
>JBGSOH010000583.1:0-4575 GCA_041739205.1 Saprospiraceae bacterium | reverse complement strand
TCTAATATGTGGAGATCCGACGAGTCTTTTTACAACTCATTTACTGCAAGAGTTGAAAAAAGATCCAACTACATCATTACAATCCTTAGCTGAAAATTTACAATCAAACGAACTGTTGAAACAAAATAAACAAATTCCTTATTATTTTCAGTCTAATTTTAAGAATAATTATTTAAAAAGTTTGGCTAATTCCAAAAACAAAGCATCTAAGCCTGGCTCAGTACAATCGATATATTTAGAATTTTTGAAGTTACCTACACAATCTTTTATCGAAACCGAGCTTGCACAATTGGATTTACCGTCCCATAATCTAGAAAAATGGGGTATAAACACTTGGATAGTTTTGTTTGAAAAACTTCAATATTTTACAAAAAAAGAATTGGAAACTTTAGAAAAAAGTTTGAAAAAAGAATTTGAAAGTTCTTTACTAAATGTAGATGTAGAAATTGAAGTTTCAGAGCCACCTCAATATACTAAATCTTCAAATGCAGCAGATACAAACCAATTTTTAAGTACGTGGCCAAATCCCGATCAAAACTTATTTGATTGGTACAAGAGGGATGATTACACACAATTGGAAAGCGCTTTAAGTGTAGTAATGAAGAAATATCCTGATAAAGAAAATAGAAAAGTTAAGATTGCTATCATTGATACTGGAGTTTATCCTGAGCATCCTTGTGCCCCTGAAAATTTAAATATGCGTGATGGTCGAAGTTTTGTAAGGGGAGAAGATACTAACAACGCTATGGTCAGAATTAATGGAGGAAATAACAACTTTCATGGTGTTGCAACAGCTGCATTACTTGCTGGTAAATCAGTAGATTCTTCTAAAGGACGGTATGATGGAAAGTCTGGTCCCATTGGTGCAATTCCATTTGCTGAAATTATCCCAATACGGATAGCAGACAATGTGGTCTTAATAGGTGGAGGGATAAAGGCTTTTGTTGAAGCTGTAGAATATGCTATTTCAATAAAATGTGATGTTATCAGTATGTCGATGGGCGGCGCACCTAGTAGGAGAATGGCAGATGTAATTAACAAAGCTTATGAAGCTGGAATAGTAGTAGTAACAGCGGCAGGTAATAATTTCAATACTTTTGGAGATATATTAGTGCCTGAAACGGTAGTTTATCCATCTCGTTTTGAAAGAGTGGTTACAGCATGTGGCGCTACTTTCAACCATAAGCCATACGATTTCCAAGCTCAAAAAAATAAGAGTTTTTCTGATGGTGAAAGGATGCAAGGAAATTCTGGTCCCGATTCTGTGATGAAATATGCATTGGCTGCTTATACACCGAATGTACCTTGGGCAAGTCTATCTTTAAACGCCATGAATAAAATATCCGCTTTAGGCATCTCACGCAGAGGTGGTGGCACATCGAGTGCTACGCCGCAGATAGCTGCTGCCGCTGCCTTATATATAGTGCATTTCCGAAAAGAACTGGAAAAGTATCAAGGGGCAGATAAATGGAAAAAAGCAGAATCCGTTAGGCAAGCACTTTTTAATAGTGCAAATTCAAAAAAATATACCAATTCAAAAAAATATTATGGCAATGGTATCTTACAGGCAAAAGATGCTTTAAATAAGTTTTATGATGTAAAAAATTCTGACGAGGCACCAGAAGCGAAAGTTTCTTTTGGGGATTTATTAAAATTATATTTTTAAGTTGAAACATGGAAGTCATTGAAAAATATATAGAATATGATCCCCGTAGTGAATATGGGATAACAAATTTATCAGTAGAAGGTGGAGATCTTTTGTCTATAGAAGTTAAGATTGTGAAAAAGTGGAGAGATTTTTATTTTATACCTTCATCATTGGAAGGTTTTTCGTATCCACTTGCTTTTTTATTTCCTCCAAGATGGAAGGAGCAAAAATATTATTGTTTATGTGCATGTATCGGAAAGGACGAAGATAGATTTATTAAAATTGGTAAAGGTATTTCTGATATAAAAATTACAAAATCAGGAGAATTATTCATTTTTGTGAACGATTATTTTTCAAAAACGACTTACAAAAATAATAGAGGATTATTAAATTTATCAATAAAATTAACCAAAAACATAAAATAAAGCCATGGCAAATAAAACTTACAAATTTCAGGTTTTTGGAACTAAAGAAGAGAAGGCAATCTCATTCAACAGACAAGAATATAGTGAAAAGTTTAAAGAGCAAATATACCATATTGAAGATTTCAGAAGTGAAAACAAGAAGCTTTACTTTGACGCTCAGGCAGATGATATCATTGAAGTAACTACAGAAACTGATTTAATATGGAAGTTTAGGGTAGATGAATATGCTGAAATTATCAGAAAAGATGGTTATAGAAGTACTGAACAAACGGATGATATAATAGAAATTCCTGGATCTATAGCTATTCATAATGATGACAGATCATTATTTAGCTTTTTAAGGCAAAAGGTGATTAAACTACTAGTAGGAGAAGCAACTGAATATGTGGCATCTTATTTTGCAAAAAAAATAGAAGAAAAACTAATCTTGGGCGCTTCAAGTATCAACCAAAAGTTCGAATTAATTGAATGGGTGCCACCCACAGAAAATTTACCATATTTACTATTTATACATGGTACAGCTTCCAATACGAAAGGAGCTTTCTCTGGGTTGTACGACTCTAATTTCTCTATTTGGGAAAGCATATACAAACATTATAATGGCAGAGTGATGACCTTTGAGCACAAAACGCTTACAGAATCTCCTTTACAAAATGCCATTGATTTTGTCAAGAGAATCCCTGAAAATACCAGTATTCAATTGGATATAGTTACACATTCCAGAGGTGGTATCGTAGCAGAATGGATAGAGCGGGTCAGTAAAGATTGGGTTTCTGAATTAAAGAAAGTTGAATTAGATGATAAATATAATGATGACATTGTAAAAATTATTCATTTAAAAGAACTTCTTGAAAAAAGAAAAATACAGATTAGAAAAATTGTACGGGTAGCAGGCCCTTTAGGAGGCACAAAGCTAATGGACGATAAGTTAGATTCGTGGCTTAATATTGTTTTGAACACTTTCAAATTAATTCCTGCACTAAAAATCTCCGGTTTGTTTGATTTGTTTTCTGATTTTGTGAGCGCCGTAGTTAAAGAAAGGCAAAATATAAATACTTTCCCTGGATTGGAATCTATGTCTGTTTTAAGCACTACTATAAGATTATTAAATTATCCATCTATTAGCCTTAGCTCAGATTTGTTTTTGGTGACTTGTGATGCGAGATCTTCAAACATATGGAAATCAATTGCTTACTTTATTGGTGATGTGTATTTTGGAGAGGACAATGATATGGTCGTGGAGACGAGTTCGATGAGAATGGGTGCAAGTCGAGAATCGGATGTGTTTGAGCATAATAGTAAGGAAAAAGAGACTCACCATTGCAACTATTTTAACAATGCTGGCTGTGTACAATCTATTCACCAGGCATTGACAAATGAAAAGGGAGCAATCGCAAATTTATTTTCTAAATTGTCAGTACAAGGCATTGACCAAAATCTGGAATTTGAAGTGCTTAGATCCACTTCAGAAAATGACCCGACTATTTTCGTTTTACCGGGTATTATGGGTAGCAATCTCAAAGTCGGAAATGAAAGAGAATGGTTAAACTATTTCAGGATTTCTAGAGGAAATCTCAAAAACCTAAATATCGAAAATAAGGATGTTTTACCAGATGGAATACATGCTCCAACATATGCAGATTTGTGTAACTTTTTGGTCAATAAAAGTTTTAATGTAGTTACTTTTGCTTACGATTGGCGCAAAAGCATTACAGACTCCGCTGCAAAACTTCATGAATTTGTGTTTGAAACTATGAAAAATAGAAAAAACACTGAAATTTATTTTATTGCACACTCGATGGGAGGATTAGTTCTACAAGCAGCTCTTTCTATTAAAAATAATAAGATTAATAAATTTGACATCAAGAGGTTTCTACTACTTGGTGTTCCTTGCAAAGGATCATATACACCTTTAGAGATTTTGCTTGGTAAAGAAAAAGTGACCAGTATGTTGGCATTGCTTGATTTAACGAGGAAGAAAAATGAACTTATAGAACAATTTAAAAAATACCCTGGTCTGATAGAGATGTTGCATTTTGGAAACTATGCTTTTGAAAATATAGATTTTTGGAATAAGATAAAAGATAATGGCATTTCGCAGCAAGAGATTGAAGCCTTTAAAAAATTCAAATCTTCTCTTACTTACCAATGGCCGAGTGGCATGACAATTTATATAGCTGGAAGTGATAGATTTACCCCTTATTTCTATACCCATAACACAGAAAAAATTGAATACACAAAAGAAGGTGACGGCATAGTATTATGGGCTGACATTCCAGAAAATTTAAAGAATGGCAATACATATTATGTTCCTACAGTACATGGAGCAATTCCTTCATATCGTAAAGGTTTCAGCCATTATTTCCAGATATTGACTGAAGGCAAATCAGATGGTCTTACCCAGTTTCCTGACTTTGATTCCTACAGGTCCAATGGACTTGTGGTAAATGATATCCAGCTATCGGAATTTGTATTTCCTACTGAATCAAGTTTATCTGTAAT
>JBGSOH010000578.1:0-12535 GCA_041739205.1 Saprospiraceae bacterium | reverse complement strand
AGCCCTAAGATTCAGATAGGTTCTGGAATTCGGATAATATCCCAAAGCATAAGACGCATTTAAAAAAGGCTCAAGGAATTTTCCTTTATTTTCATTATGATCCCTTTCTATGGCCGTCAATCCTCCACTAATATTAATACTCCTCTGAAAAAACTGTGATAAGGGCAATTCGTTTTTATACTCCACTATACCCTTTGCAGCTAATTCTTGGGACTCATATACTCCTTCTTCTAAATCTCGATCAAACTGTAAAGATGGTGTGACCCCGAAACTAAAACTTTTTCCTGATAATCTATTGGTCAGAAATGCATTAAGCCAGTTGTCTGTAATGATGTTTACTAGTTCGATGGTTCTTTGTTTGTTTGTTTGTTTGTTTGAAAGTTGTTTTCTAACCATTTAGAAAGGTTTTCTTGCACATAAACGCGGTAACGTCTACTATCAAAAATCCTTTGGTTCTGTAAAATAGCTATTTCATTTGCAAATGAAAATACCTCACTTTGCGTCATTTGTCGACTGATAATTCCTGATGATACTAACTCGTCAGCTATAAATTTTGCTAAAAAAACATCAGAAATAGGTTGTATTCTACCTTTTCCAATTTTTAATGGAACACTTAAGTTTGTGTAAAGATTCTGTTGATTCTGATCAGGAGATTCAGTCCTTTTGGAACCTCTATATGAAGTATTCAAATTGTAACCCCATTCAAAAAACTTATTATTTGTTCCAAATTTTCTTTGCAAATTGTGCATATTCCAATAAAATGCATAGTTGACAACCTTCGTTCCATCTGATTTTCGATTTGAATAAGAATTACTAAATGATCCATAGGACTCACCTTGCGTTTTTTCATCATTTTTAAAAGTTGAATATGATAGTTGTAAATCTTGGTTAAAGTTTGATATCTTTTCAGTATCAGGATTGTTATTTCCTTTTGCATTGATATGAGTGCCATCTAGACCACCGCTTAGTTGTAGCGCTTTTCTATAAACATTGGGATATTCATAGGTCCGATAAAGAATGCTGTCTGTTTGGGCAAGTAATGAAGATTGGACTAGAAAGCAAAGAAGGATAGTTAAAAATGTAAACGAAATTTTCATGAGGATCTGATTAAATAGTTGAAAATATAAGTTTTAAATGATGGTCAAAAATAGCGCTAAAATAGGTTGCTAGGTTATAAAAGTGGTTTTTTTTTAAATCATATACCTCTATTTCGCTCACCCAAAAAAACTCATCAATGTAGCGCCATATTTACGTTCTTCTACAAAGCGGCTGTGTTGTTTGAATTGGTGGGATTTGTCATGCTCCATTACGAATAGTCCGTCAGGCGCTAGGGCATTGTGTTGAAATATGAGATCGGGTAGGGTCGCTAGTTTAGGAAGGCTATATGGTGGATCTGCAAAAATATAGTCATACTGTCGGATATTGGTTTGTAGAAATTTGAACACATCAGATTTGTAAATTTTTATGTGGTCTTCTATTTTTAAAGCTTCTGCCGTAGATTTTACAAATGACACACATCCTGCAAAATTATCTACATAGGTGGCGTCTGTACATCCTCTAGATATACACTCATAACAATGACTACCAGTACCGCCAAAAAGGTCTAACATCACCATGTCTTCCCAGTCTACTCGATTGTTAAGTATATTAAACAAACTTTCTTTTGACATGTCTGTGGTGGGACGGGTAGGCCAGTTATTTGCAGGAGGTACAAATCTCCTTCCTTTGAATATGCCGCCTATGATGCGCATAAGGCATTGGCATAATGGATAAAATAAAAGTGTTTTTTGAGTTCTGTATCACCTGATATTTTGAATTCGCCATCTATTTGGACTATCGTCAGATTATTGATATATCCATAAAGAAGTGTAAACAATGGAGATTTTTTTTCTATCCAACCACTCACTGTACAAGCATCAGTCATAGGGTCGAGTCCTGTTTCTTTATAAACTGCTAATATGAAATACAAGATATCATTGATAGCAGGAGTCGAATAAGAATTGTAAAACCTAAATTTACCTTCTCTTTGATGAAAAATAAATATCTCATCTTTTTCTATTTGGATATGAAGGGTTTGACTTATTGATTCTATGTAGTAAGTAGAAAGTAAGTTGGATATATGGTGGATGACATAATTGTCTTTCCCAAGTACTTCGTTCAGTAGGTTTTCTTGGTGTGTCGTCAGTCCGAAGTATGTGTACGCGTCATTTCCTACTATTTTTTCTATCTTATTATTGGTAAGCGATAGATTGGGAAACAAAGCCACTGCATTTTCATTTACGAAGGGTAGGTGATGACTACTTCCCGAAAGAACGACGACTGATATTTTTCTAAAATTATTTTGTAGGTTATGGTCCGTTTTGATTTGATCTTTAAAAGATGGGTCTGAATATCTGATACCATCATAAGATTTGTGCGCGAGTAAGACATTATTCAGATCAAACACACTATAAAAAAAACTGTCTGCCATTAACACGACAGACAGTAACAAATTATCTTTTGATTGTATTAAATTAAAATCTCTTTGGTACATTCGTTGACCTTACCAGTTACCGTTTGTGTTCGGAGTATTCATGTCACCAAACTTTATAGTTTTGGATGGGTCATATAAAGCGTCATACTTTTTGTATTTTGGATCTTTAAAGTCACCCATAAATACATCCCATTTTGTTGCTACTTCTAGTACGTTTACAAGCGTATTTTGATATGTCATCGTATCTGCTGCAATTGTAAACATTGCTCCGTCTCCATAAGGCACATATCTAAGTGAATCTACATTGACCATTCCACCCAATAAGCTATATAATGTATCTTTTGCATCTTTATAACTTACTGTTTTGATAAATTTATCTTGGTTTGTTGGGTCTGATGGATCAGATTCCAATTTTACGATTTCTACTTTTCCAGTTTTAATGACATTTGACAATGAATCGAAATTACCAGCATATTTACCAGTTACCATTCTATAAACATCCTGCGTGATTTGTAGTTTTTTT
Organism: Saprospiraceae bacterium; assembly: GCA_041739205.1. GTDB lineage: Bacteria > Bacteroidota > Bacteroidia > Chitinophagales > Saprospiraceae > OLB9. The sequence continues at coordinate 9,539 of JBGSOH010000578.1, read as the reverse complement.
AGTACGGTTACAACTGCTTCCTTTCTTTTATCTTTTTCCGCTGCAAACGCAATTGGTTCACGCACAGACGCATATAGCCAATAAGCCAATACCCCGGTTATTAAAACTAAAACAAGATTTATTACCTTCCTCATAAAGTGTGTTTTAAGATTGTGTTATTAAAAATAAGATTTTAATGTTTTGTTATCTTTGAAATGATGCACAAAGTACTACTTTTGGCGTATCATTGGCAAAAATATTTATTTTTTTTAATTCTGATCCAATAAATAGCAATAATCTTGATAAAAAAAATAGTTACGATCCTTTCTATAGAGTCATCTTGCGACGACACAAGTGCGGCCATAATCAGAGATGGTGTTGTCTTGAGCAATGTCACTGCTAGTCAAACCATTCATAATCAATATGGTGGCGTGATACCTGAAGTCGCAAGTCGTCAACATTTGCAAAATATCATTCCTGTCATTGATGTAGCCCTTCAAAAAGCCCAGGCTTCAAAGTCTGAGTTAGACGCTATTGCCTTCACACGTGGCCCCGGTTTATTAGGAAGCTTGATCGTTGGTGTTTCGGCGGCCAAAGCACTTGCTCTAAGCCTAGATATTCCCATTATTGATGTTCACCACATGCATGCACACATCTTGGCACATTTTGCAGAAGATCCGAAGCCTGATTTTCCTTTTCTCTGTCTTACCGTATCAGGTGGGCACACACAAATAGTCAAGGTAAATAGCCATCGAGATATGGAAATCCTAGGCTCGACCATAGATGATGCCGCTGGTGAAGCCTTTGACAAAACAGGCAAAATGCTTGGTCTTGAGTATCCTGCTGGCCCTATCATCGATAAACTTGCAAAACTTGGCAATCATACATTTATTTTTCCGGAACCTAAGGTCGGTGTACTGGACTTTAGTTTTAGTGGTTTGAAGACATCTATCTTGTATTTTTTACAACGGGAAATGGCTGTCAACCCTCATTTTATCCAAGAAAACATGAATGATATCTGTTGTTCTGTGCAGTCTACCATCGTTAAGATACTACTTAAAAAACTCAAAAAAGCATCTGATATCACAGGTATCAAACAAATAGGTATTGCAGGTGGCGTTTCTGCCAATAGTTTCCTGAGAAGTGAACTGAAAATGCTAGGTGAAAAGCAAGGATGGGAGACATTTATACCTTCCTTTGAGTATTGTACAGACAATGCAGGTATGATAGGTGTGGCGGCATATTTTAAATATTTGGACCAAGATTTTGCAGACCAATCTGTTACGCCACAAGCTAGATTAGAATTTTAATGCCCCTAGATGACTTATTTGTCTTTATTACTTACTATTTTTGTGCTTTATACCTCACCATATTAGAAACCTTCATGAAGTTTAAAGAATATTTCCCATTATTTTGCCTGCTCGTATTCTTGTGTTCTTTTAGCAATAAAAAGATGGAAGTAGGCAGTAAAATCGATTCTTTCAACAATGTATCTATATACTACAATGGCGAAAACTTTACCAATGTCATCGGTAGAAGCATAGCAGATGATGGTTATAACCTAGGGTTAAAGTTCCAATGTGTGGAATTTGTCAAACGATATTACCACAAAGTACATGGACATAAAATGCCAAATTCATTTGGTCATGCCAAAGATTTTTTTGACAAAAGTCTAGGAGATCGGGGATTTAACAAAGGTCGTGGGCTTATGCAATACAGAAATGTGAGGGAATACAAACCCAAAGTAGAAGATATTTTAGTGTATGATGCCTATCCTGGAAATAGATTTGGACATGTAGCTATCGTTTCGAAAGTTTCAGATGATGAGATTGAATTAGTCCAACAAAATATTGGTAAAAAGACAAGAATCAAGATTCCTTTGGTCAACTTTTATCAATATTGGACTGTGGCAGATTATAATATTTTGGGTTGGTTGCGCAAAGAGTAATTATTTTAGGAATATTTTAAATGTCTATTTGAAACTTTAAAATATTTTGAACGATTTATAGTTATTGGTATGGTCATTTTGAATGAACGGTCTTTATCTGAATATTCTTTTGAAAAGTCTTTTGTGTCAAACATACCTCTTCATTTTACCAACAAGCGTTTGAGTCAATAAAAACAAAACTTAATGAACACATTAAATCAAAGTAAATTTTTTCTTTTTGGGTTACTTATGTTCGTAACCACATGTATAAATGCTCAGATAGACTCTTCAAAAGTAGCCATTACAAGATTTGAGAAAGTCAGTACAGATGCTCGTATCAATAATATTTTTATAGATGAGCGCAATGTTATTTGGCTGGCAGGCAGCAAAGGCTTGATAGAAACGATAGGTGATGGTGGGAAATTTAATGTGTTTTTTCCTGATACTGAAATGCGAGATGTCACAGCAGACAGACGTAACAATATTTGGGTAGCATCTAACAATACGCTTTATAACCAATCTTCTAAGGCATCTTTTCCACTTCCCATACAAGCTAACATCTCAGAAATTGCGTACCTTGAAGGAAGTGTATGGGTAGGGACAGACAATGGTCTTTTTGAATTTAATACCACGACTTCAAAATACAAAACGTACGATAATAAAAACTCAAAGTTACAGAGTAATAAAGTCAACTTTGTTCATGCAGACAAAAATAGCATTCTTTGGGTAGGTACGGACAATGGTTATATCAGGAAAGAAGGCGATAGTTGGGAACTACAAGACAAAAAAGTAAGAATGCTTGCAACCTGTGAGAATAGTGAAGGTCAATGGATCATAAGTGACAAAGACATGTTTCTGATCAATAAATTCAATAGACTTTTCCCTGTGAAACTGGACCCTTCGCAGTACAGTGGTAAAATCAACAACTTCGTACTAGACTCGAAAGGTAGGATTTATATAGCATCAGACATCCTTGTACGTTATGACCCATACCAAGAGAAAATAGAAAATTATTCAGCCGATGCGGCTACACTGTCAAAAGCAGCATTGAGCCTTGGAGCGGATAAAAATGATAATATTTGGATAGGAACAGATGGTGCAGGTTTTTACAAACTATTGTTCGGAGATGTCGCTAAAGAGCAATTAAATGCCTTCTTGCTTATCGAAAACAATGTCGCTTGTACCAACAGTAAAAACGGAATTATAAAAGTAAGTGTGTCAGGTGGTACAAAACCATACACCTACAAGTGGAACAAAGGTGACTTGAGTGGAGGCCAAGTGTCAGGTCTAGCGGCAGGAGAATATGAAGTGACTGTCACAGATAAGATATCAAATACCGCAATTGCTTCAGTAGTTCTATCTGCACCTGATGCCATCACCCTTGATGTTGTTTCCAATAATAGGGTCACAACACCTGAAAAACCTGATGGTTCTATTGTGATCAATGTGAAAGGCGGCGCAGGTGGATTTACCTATAAATGGTCAAATGGTCAGACAACACAGAACCTTACCAATGTTCCTTCTGGACTATATAGCCTTAATGTAAAAGACAAAAATGGGTGTAGTGTCACTGGTACATTTAATGTAAAAAGAGAGAAGTTTATACCTGATTTGGACATGTCCAAAATCACATTGGGGCAAAAATTACGTATCAATGACTTGAACTTTGATGCAGATAGTGCGGCTATTACCCAAGCAAATTTTGATGTTTTAGAAGAAGTGTATGAATTCTTAAATGCGAACCCTACCGTTACCGTAGAGATCGGAGGTCATACTAATACGATACCTCCGCATGAATACTGCGACCAATTATCTACTGCAAGAGCCAAAAAAGTAGCGGAGTTTCTCTATGATAGAGGTGTAGCAAAATCTAGGGTAACTTTCAAAGGTTATGGAAAACGTGAGCCACTGACAGACAGTACTTCCCTGCAAGGAAGGCAAAGAAATCAAAGGGTAGAAATCAAGATATTACAGATATAGATGTGGGTGTCCGCATTGTTTTTTTTATAACCTTTAATTAATCAAATCAATTATTTCAGTATGAAATTATTTTTAGTGTTTTTGATGGCGGCGAGTTTCAGTTTGGTAAATGGCCAGAAAGTGGCAAGTCATTTGCTTGAGCTTGAGTCCAATACCAAATGGGATGCAGTAGATCCACAATGGGCTACGACGAGAGATGCTTGGGTAGCAAAATGTGTAGATAGTAATTCTGCGAAAGCTAATGCAGATTTACTTCTTTTGTTTGAAGCAAACCTTAAGTGGGAAGCCGTCGAAAAAAGTTGGGAGACTAAAAGAAACGGTTGGGTAAAAAATGTAGGTAAAGCCACTACCAATGCACAGCTAGCAAACTTATTGATCGAGCTAGAGATGAATATTAAATGGACAGCTGTAGAGGCAGCTTGGAAAACAAGAAGAGAAGCTTGGGTTAAGGAGCTTCAATAAGAAGATGTAAAACTCAATACATAAGGCAAAGCCCATTTATGACTGTGATGTTGTAAATGGGCTTTTTTATTTGGTCCTTGCAGAAACCTACCATATTTTATTATACTACACTTACCTGATTTTTATAAGATAACCGATCATAGGGTTTGCTTCCACTAATTTGAATAACTAATCACCTTTCTTAAATGTTATTAAATGGACAATTACGTGCAAGGGTTTTTCACCATTTAAATTAAAACTCATGCACTTACATTTTTCTAATCGACGCCTCATGCCGGCTAGGCAAATACTTTTTGCATTGCCAAAAAAGTATTCAAAAACGCTAGTTCAAAAAAAGGCAATTGCGGAGCACCGTTCATTCTCGTTGCAAAATGCTTTTTCTATTGCCAATTTTAGCCAATAATTTAATTTTTTTTCATGTTTGGCAATAGACGCACTTTTGCAACATCATTCACTATTGCTGGTTTTTGAACAAACGTCTCCGAAACGGAACCATACAAAACGAATAGCTGACTTTTTTAGCAGACCCTATCATAAAATATTACCCAAAATGACCGAATTTGCCCAAAATATGACCGAATTTGCAATTATGATAACAGATTTCACATTATGGATATTCTTAATATGAATGAATGCCTAAATTTGCGTTGTTGTATTTGAATTTATAGACAATTCACTTCTCTTTACAACCTTGTGAGTCAATTCCATTTTTTGTATGCTTTCTGAAGTAATTGCAGTGTTGCTTAATACTGTGATTAATTTATTTCAATAAGTAAAACAATTTATGGGATGTGACACATTGAATTTTATAGAACCCACCTTTTAAACTAGTACTCAGTTACTGGTAAATCCATTTTAATTAATGTATTGGATGTCACATCTTACGATGTCAAGTTCATGCTAATTATTATGGTCTGATGTAAAATTTATTTATAACCATTTTGAATTTATTTACAATGTTAAAAGTAATAGGTACTATATTATCAATCTTTTTGTATTTGATGCCTTCACATGCACAAAACAATTTTGACATCAGGTTTGAATTGGACAATGTCAATTGTACAGCTCAGACTGTTTGCTATCGTGTAGCCTTGAGACCATCTAATGGTTCTTTCGGTTTAGCTGGTCAAAAGTATAGACTATTTTATGACGCATCTGAACTGACTTATACATCAGGTACATCGCTGTTGTCAGGTGCTTACACGCCATTTACCCTTGTCCAAAATGTAGTAGTAGATGCTACGGGTACAGGCAGTCTACCATTTGAAGCAAACTTAGGTTTTTTAAATTTTGGTATGGATCTCAATGATGTGGTGACGGGTGGTATTTCCTTGCCTGCTGCTACTTGGACGCCTACTGCTAATCTTTGCTTTGATATATTATTAGACCCAATTGGTGATGCCAATACTTGTGTAGATATTGTTTGGGCTCGGGATGGTGTGACAAGTGAATATGCCTCTGCTTTTGTGGAGGTATCAGAATGGGTAGGACCCAATATTACGACAGCGGCTGTTGGACTTTTTTATGATGATTTAGATAGTTCTGATGGTAATACAGCTTGTTATCAACTAGATTGTATAGGCATAGAAGATACTTTTCCTTTATGTACAGATGGCATAGATAATGACGGAGATGGACTCATAGATTGCTTAGATCCCGATTGTGTAGCCATACCTACCCTAGATTGTGACGGAGATGGTATCCCTAATGGAGACGATTGTGCACCTACAGATCCTATCATTTATCCGGGTGCTATGTGCAATGACAACAATGACAATACTTCCAATGATAGGTATAATGATCAGTGTCAATGTATAGGACTTCCAACCGTACCAGGTGAATATGATATTAGATTTTTATTCAAAGATTATAATTGTGTTACTAATAATTTTACATATTTTGTCCAACTGAGAAACATTACTGGCGCACCGTTTAACTTAGCAGGACAAAATTACAGAATGTACTACAATGGTGCATTAATGACATATGTATCAGGAATCTCGACTCTACCACCGGCAGATTATTCTCCATATACATTGGTTCAAAATCTGGAGAATCAAAATGCGGACACCATCAATGGCGCTTTGTTTTTTGAAGGGAATCTAAGCTTTTTAAATTACTTTATGGACTTAGATGATACATTGGGTGGTGGTATATTTTTGCCAACAGATAGTACTTGGGTGACTACAAGTGAATTGACGTTTAACTCCACTAATAGCCTTACGGGAACTAATATTCCACTTATAGATATCATTTGGGCTAGACAAGGTCTTACTGCCGAATACGCTACTGCTTTTGTAGAAGTGGCTGGTTGGCAAGGCATTGATAGCACTACAGCAGCTATTCCAAATCTATATTTTGATGTCACACAGCTAGATACTACCAATATAGGTTTTATTACAGATTGTGACGGAGATGATGTACCTAATGATGATGATTGTGCTCCTGCTGATCCATTGGTTTTTTCTGGTGCTGTATGTAATGACAATAATCCAAATACTTTTAATGATAGATATAATGATCTTTGTGTTTGTGTAGGTACACCGATTGTTGCAGGAGCAGACTATGATATTAGATTGGAATATAAGGATTTTAACTGTATTGACAATTCATTTTGTTATTCTGTAGCATTGAGAAGTACTAGTGGACTGCCTGTAAATTTGGCGGGTCAGAATTATAGGCTCTATTTTGATGGTTTGAAGATGACATACCTTTCGGGTACTTCACTTTTGCCACAGCCACAATACACTGATTTTAACCTGATTCAATTTATTGATAATCAAAATGCTGGAGCGATCAATGGTCCTTTGAGTTTTGAAGACAACCTTAGTTTTCTCAATTATAGTATGGATCTGAATGATATAGTCAATGGTGGCATCATCCTACCTGCTAACGGTGCTTGGGTGACCACATCAGAGCTTTGTTTCAGGTCTTATGCGCCGTTGTCTGGCATCAATATTCCATGTATAGAAATTGTCTGGGCGAGAGATTCCTTGACAGATGTGTATGCTTCTGCATTTGTGGAAGTGTCCAAATGGGTAGGACCGGGCAATACTGTATCAGCTATTGCTAATCAATATGGTGATGTAGCATTATCTGATCTGACTAACATTTGTTTTATCACAGACTGTGATGGGGACGATGTGCCTAATGATGATGATTGTGCCCCTACAAATCCGCTTATTTTTGCGGGAGCGATTTGTGATGACAATAATATCAATACCATTAATGATCGATATGATAGTCTATGTGTTTGTGTAGGTATTCCTATTACTCCAGGGTTTGGAAGTATCAGTGGTTTGACATGGCATGACTTTAATGGCAATGGTACTAGAGATCTTGCAGATGTGGGCATACCGGGTGTGATGGTACGATTATTTACTAATGGAGGTGTACCCGTTTCGAGTGTATTTACTTCTATCACAGGTGCGTATTCTTTTACAAATCTGCCATCGGGTTCCTACTATGTGGTATTTGATAGGCCCAATATTTTTCAATATACTTTTGCAAATAGAGGCTCAGATCTCACTGATAGTGACGTGACAGGCGCCAATGGGATAGGGTCTACAGACTTTATAGTACTCGTGGGCAATCAATCCGTTAATAATACAGATGCTGGTTTTTACCTTTGTGCCAAAATAGGAGACAATGTCTGGTATGACATTAATAGAAACGACATCTACGATTCGTCTGAAAATGGTATCAATGGTATCAGGGTGAACTTATGGCGCAATCATTTTGGTACATGGATCATTTGGGACTTTGCTATAACGGGTGTTAAACCTGGTAGTCCTTCCCTTGATGGGTACTTTGAGTTTTGTGCGCCTCCTGGACAATATTATATCCAAGTCATCATGCATCAGTTAGGACTTGTACAAGCTTTACCTGATCGTGGCAATAATGAGCAGAATGACAGTGATATCAATAATGCGAATGGGCCAGGCACTTCATCTTCATTTACCATGACATCGGGTCAGGTCAAGGATGATTTGGGTGCAGGTTTCTACCCTATGGCAGTAGCTGGAAACTTAGTATGGGATGATCAGAATCAGAATGGCGTCCAAGATGATGGAGAGCCTACTGTCTCAGGTGTCATGGTAGAAGCCATTGATGTAGAAACCCACGAAACAATAGGGTCGTCCACCACAGGGACAGATGGTACTTACGAGATCGATTACCTTCCGAAAAAGGAAGTGTATTTTAGATTTACACCTCCTACGGGATATACAGCCACCGTTGCAAGAGCTACCACTGATGATGTAGATAGTGATGTAGACCATAGTTTTGGACCATTTACGACCAGAGCGATTATGATGCAACCGGCTCAGGTAAACGAACATATAGATCTTGGTATTTCACAGGGTGCTTTACCATTGGAATGGCAAGATGTGCGTGTATATAACAAAGGAGATCATCATATCATCCACTGGCAAACACTAAGGGAAGTGAATGTAAGTCACTTTGTGGTGGAAAGAATGCTGGAAGGAAGTGCCAATTTTGAAGCTTTACCTGAAATAGTAAGTGCTTACAGATCTGGGAGTGCTGCTCATAGATATGACATGATAGATAAAGAAGTATCATCACATGGGTTATATATTTATCGAGTTAAACAAATAGATTTTGATGGGAAACTTTCATACAGTCCTTATGTTACGATTAGAAGAAGTCAAAGTAGACAAATCGAATTATATCCGAATCCAACAAGAAATCAGTCCATGGTACAAATAAATTTAGAACAAGAAGCCGCTGTCCGCATTACGATCTATGATGTACATGGGCGGCTGGTAAAAGTTGTTTGTGATCAGAAAATACCAGCTGGTACAAATGATGTTCATGTGGATGTGTCAGATATGGCCGCAGGTCCATACACCATCAAAGTAGATATCGATGGTGATGTAAACCATAAAAAGATGACGGTTATAAAATAAACCTAGTGTAATTTTAGATCCTAACAAGCTGTGTGTAATAATAGACCCAATTTCATGTATGTTTAATTTTTAATTGACTTACAATTCTTATTTTTTTAAATTTGCCTTTGTAATAATTGCTTCGTTGGGTTCGCTTAACGGAGCAATTATTTTTTGGAAGAAACTAGCTTTAAAAAATGACCGTGGAGCAGTCTGCAATCTATAAATCTATTTCGTAAATACGTGGTGATACGCTGCATACATGTGGTGATATGCTTCATACA
>JBGSOH010000484.1:0-1734 GCA_041739205.1 Saprospiraceae bacterium | reverse complement strand
ATTACCACCGATATATCCTGAAGGAACACCATTTAAGCTTGCATTGACAAATACGTTGTACACTTCTGTGCAATTATCAGTAATATTTAATGTAGGTAGTAATACGGTGGCAGAGCAGCTTCTAGTTTCTGTAGTAACGATAATATTATCTAGGCTTGGTATCACAGGTGGTATGGTATCTACAATGTCTATAATCTGCATACTTATGAATTTCTGTACAGCAGTCGAGCACCACCATTCCGTGATCATCCATGTCCTTAATATTCTTTTTTTACACTTAGTATCTATGACCAATACATCGGTATAATCTATGGTAGCATTACAATAAATCATATTTAACTGTGACAAAGGGTACAATGGGGTAGTGCCCAATATAGGCACGCCGGTTTCATTTGGTGACGGATATTTAAACCCTTTATCATCTTCTTCATAGCTTTCTGAACATTGAAGTGTGACATTGGCTGGTGGCGCTGTGATGCCATCTGTATTAGACCGTAATAAATTAATAACCTGAGTACACAAGACGACACTCTCATTGCCAGCACCATCTACAGCTTTCCATGTCCTAGTGATGGTACCAATGTAATTCAGATCACATTGTAAAGTCTCATGGACTTCATTGACCAAAACCGCAACAGCACCACTACAATTATCCACAACCACCGGTGGGGCCACCGTCGATAGATCAGTCAGACAATTTATATTTAAAGGTACACTCGGACATATGAAGCTAGGTTTGATCTTGTCTTCTACATTCAAACTACCACTACAGATAAAGCCATTTACATTTGTAATGGTATACTCTAATGTTTTGCCCAATAGATCATTAGTGATGATATTGCCTAGAATCTCTCCATTTTTTCCTTCTATGGTAATGTCAAATAAAGCGTCACACCCTAGTTGTGGTACACCACTCAAATCTTCCCAACCAGTGAGTACCAATGTTGGTGTCAATTCACCTTCACAATTTTCATCCAAAGAGAAATTTACATCCTTACATCCCAATGAAGGATTGATAAAATCCAAAACCGTTACAGTAAACGAACAGGTAGCAATATTGCCAGCCATATCTGTTGCTTCAAAAGTGACTACTTTTTCACCTATCCCAAATAAACTGCCAGAAATGATGTCAGAAGTAATCGTGATATCTGCTGGGTCCGAACAATTATCAGTGGCTGTAGCCATTGCAAAAGTCACTAATGTGTCACAAGTCGATGGATCTAGTTGTATAGTTATATTTGGTGGACACACGATATTCGGAGAGAGTGTGTCTGCAAATACCGTTACAATAATAATATTTGATGTGTCAATACCGCATCCATTTGCATTGATGACAAAATAGTCGCCGCTCTCAATTACCACGATAGAAGTTGTGGATAAACCATTACTCCAGATGCCACCTACATTTCCAGTCAGCGTCAAACTATCACCTTCACAAAATGTTGTAGCACCATCAGCCGTGATGACAGATGGAGCAGGTGGTAATCCTCCCGGTATATTTACAATATTTTCAGCCATCGATATAGCACCTGCCGTCGATAGACCTCTACCATTTAAGGTTGCTCTTTGCAAAAGATTGATTGCGCCTTGCACCAGCATAGTCCCTACAAAAACAGAACTATCTCCTAACGCAACTGCACCATTTATCTGCCAGAATACATTACATGCTGAAGCACCATTGATCAACTGTACATTGGACAGCGTCGTAGTGGACAGTGCACCATCTATTTGAAA
>JBGSOH010000439.1:0-2555 GCA_041739205.1 Saprospiraceae bacterium | reverse complement strand
GGTAGCACTTACAGAATTTTGAAAATTAGAAGCTACACTTGACCCTACTAACCATCTCGATGCGATATATTTTTCATACCTAAGTTCTGCATTTAACCCAGATATGTCATTCATGGTTATATGAAAACCAATGTTACTATCTTGGGAAAATACTATGACCCTACTGCCAATCAATATTAAAAAAAGGAAAATTAATCTTAGATGTCTCATATTATTGTTGTTTAGAATTTGATAAATTTTGTTTGTGTTACTCCAGCAGACGTATGCATTTCTAAAATGTACATGCCTTTATGTAACATGTCCGTATGTAAGGTTTTTATGTTTTCTCCCAAGACATCAATATTTTCATCACTGATACTTTTGATGATTGTTTTAAAGATATTTCCTCCATATTTAATGGTTAATTGATCTGATGTGGGATTTGGATATACAGTTACTGGTGTATCAATTGCATCTGTAGTGCTTGAAGTCTTTTTAGAAAACCTTATTACAAAACCTTTTGGAGGAAGGGTAGTGAGATAGCCAACTCCATTTCTGACTATATAATCATTCCAATCTCCTTCTAGCCACGTTTGGTCCTCTTCATCTAAGGGATGTCTTACACCCATTTCTGGACCACTATTCATTTCAGTGCCATCTACAAAAGTAAAATAAAAACCTTCACCAGGACGGTAATTGGGTGAATTGTCAAGATTGATGTCGCCAAAATGAACTTCCATAACGCCATCCTCATAAAACCATAGTTGAAAATTTATGTAGCTGTCATAATCGTCTATAGATGCATCCGAAGCTAATCTGTTTTTTGTATATTGCAAGACAAGTGCTTGTTTACCATTTTTTCTTATATAGTTATACCTTACATCTGACACTATATTAACAGTATCTAATACATTATCGAACTGATAACTAAATGTCATTAATTTAATATCCCACTCAGGGTTATATTCAAAATAACAAAAAGAATTGTTATTACAGAAAATATGTGTATAAAGTGAATCGTAATATGGAAAAACGAATGGGAAGTCAAATCTTTTTTCCCAATCAAAATCACCTTCTTCCTCAATGGCAACTGATTTATAGGTTTCTAGAGCTTGGTATTCAGTACGAAGTGTATCTAACTTATACGTTTGGGCATTCCCCAGAAGAGAAAACAGTTGAAACAAGCAAATTGCAATGATAGATTTCAATGACATATGTTTTTTATTCGTGTATTAATTCAGAACGAAGCATCTACGCATATCGCTTCTTTAATAACTAAATTTTAACTTTTGGAGCATATTGATTCTGTTTTGTTTTATACAAAAAAGCCTTTATAGAATACTCTTAGTTTAGGAACCAAATGCGATTTTTAGATAATTATAATTTGACAATCTTCTTTACTATATATTTTTCATTAGAAATTAATTTTACAAAATATACACCAGAATTTAGATGTTCGATATTAATTTTATTTCCTTGGTAAACAAAAAAATGTCTCGCTCCAGTTATATCCTTGATTTCTATATTTTCTATCTCGAAAGTTGGTTCTATATAAAGGTTTCCAGTAGTTGGATTTGGAAAAATATTTTCAAAATTTACTATTTCTTCAGTTGTGGAAGACTTAATAAAGCGCTCAAACCTGATCACCCAACCAACTGGAGGCAGCGATTTTAAGTAGCCACCGATATTATCTACAATATAATCATCATATGGTCCATCAAGCCCAATTCCAACATCTTCCTTAAAAGAGTTTCTGATCCCCATCTCTGGGCCATAATAAATGGGTGGATGGTTGTTTGGAAATAAATAAAATCCTTCACCTGGAACATAGTTTGGAGAGTTTTCTAGATTGTAACTGCCAAATCTAACTTCCATAGATCCATTTTCAAAATACCAAACTTGAAAATTTAAATGGCTGTCATACTCTTCTACAGATGGATCAGAAATTAGTCTAACCTTAGTGTATTGAAGAACTAAGGCTTTAATACCATCTTTCTGAGTAAGTTTATATCTCACATCAGAAACAATGTTATTTGTATCAATACCAAAAATGTCAAAATCATATCCACTGGCCATTAATACAATTTCGTAATTTAGTGAATTTTCAAAAAGACATCCAGAAGTACTTTCACAATAAATATAATTATATAAGGAATCATAGAAAGGGAAATTAAAGTTGAGATCAAACTTTTTTATCCAACCACGATCACCTTGAGTTTCAAGAAGGATTGAATGAAATGAATCTATTTCAGTGTATTCATCTTGAAAAGAGATGATTCGATAGTCATAATTCTGAGCCAAAGAATTGTTAGAAAAATGAGCCAATAATATTAAGACGATAAGATTCTTCATATTTTATTATAATGTGGTTAATACAATTTGAGACAAAGTGTCTTGTCGAGCCATCGGAATACAATTAATAACAGTAAGTCTATGTTCAATCAATTTTCACTTTAAAGTCAAAGTTCCAAAAGTATAATATAGTCCAAATTGAATACCTGTATTTGATACGCTAAAGCCACCTTTACGGTCAATATTAGATATTTCTTGCCCATTTATAAATATTTGTTCATTTA
>JBGSOH010000390.1:0-10068 GCA_041739205.1 Saprospiraceae bacterium | reverse complement strand
TGATCGATAGAACCACTCTTACCAAGGGTAAAAACAGGCGAATGTTCACAAAATATTAGTTGATTTTTTTGATCTTTGAGATTCTTTTCTGACTCTGCCCAATCTCTTTTTTGCAACTTCCTTTCTACCAGTTGTTTGTGAATGCCCGTCTGAAAATCCCATACTTCTTGATATGTCAGGCCTTTGACCCACTGAAAATGTACTTTTGGTTGTGTCATAGGGGCAAAATTAGACAAAAAACCATAAATAATATTGCAAATACACTGAAAATGACAAAGTTATATTGATTCTTAACATTAAATACTGTAATTTTGTCTTTCAAATTTAGTCGACATGGTACAAGTAATACTCAAATTTAGATGCTTATTAGTTATTTTTATCAGCATCTTGGTGGTTCAGTCCAACTTTGGTCAAATGACCATGCATAACTTTACAGTCACTGATTCACAAGGAAATACACACAATCTATACACGTCGTATCTAGATCAAGGCAAAACTGTCGTAATTAAATTCTTTTTTACCACTTGCCCACCATGTATTGCTATCTCACCTCAGTGGCAAGACAAATATGAAGCTTGGGGATCGGGAAATAATGATGTAGAATTTTTAGAAGCTACAACCATCACGTCTGACAACAATGCAAAAGTAAATGCATTCAAAGCTACCTACGGACTTACCATGAAAGGCATCAGCCATGAAGGAAATGCTCCAGCTATTGTAGATCCTTTTAAAACAGGTACCTATGGATCTTGGTATGGAACGCCAACCTTTGCAGTTATTTCACCAGATAGAACACTAAACTATCCATTGTTTTTTTCTGATCTTGACGAAGCAATAGCTGCCACAGGTGCTCAGATGCCAGGAGGAAATGCACCAGATCCGACGACAGTTCAACTAAATATACAATCCAATAACCTTAATATCCCTGACGGACATGTCAAATTTTATTTAAAACCAAATAATGCTTCTACACCAAAAATAGAAATTACAAAAAACAGCCAAAACCAATTTGTATTTGATTATCCATCTGTAGCATTTCCACAAATGGTAGAACCGATAGTGATCATGGAAAGTAATGGTCCAGGATATACAAATGCCATCACTGCATTAGATGCCTTGGATGTACAAAAACATATTTTAGGTACAAAGCTGTTGACGACCAATCGTCAATTGGCAGGTGGTGACGTCAATAATGATACAAAAGTAACGGCATTTGATGTCTTACAAATTAAAAAGATGATTTTAGGTTTGATCTCTCAATTTCCTAATACACCTTCATACAAATGTTTGACATGTAATCAAATAGTTAACTCAGATCCAGGTAATACAGTCAATGTAAATATTGAAGTTATTAAAATAGGGAATGTAAATTAAATACTTACGTCAACAAAGTTTTTCTAGCAACTCAAATAGTTTTGAGTCTGTTGCCACTGCTCCAGAAGAAATCATTTTAAATATTTCTGTGCTACGATTAGGGTTATAAGGTTTTGAAGTTTTATAAATTGTAAATCTATCAGGTCGGTTCGATATGGCAATGCTTAGTTTTTCAAAATCGTTGTAATCTATATCTTCACTTGACAAATTATCCAAGCCTATTAAAGTTATCTTTTCATCTGCACATTTAAAAACCTTAAGTCCTGATTTATCTGCATATTCTAGGTATTCTGTTTTCCTGATGATCCCTTCAAAAACCACATCACTAAAGGCTTCTATCAAACCATTCGTTACCAAAGGTTGACTTTCTTTTATACTTATCCAATCTTGTGCCGTGATACCATTCAAAACTAGGAATTTAACAAAATCATCTTCCAACGCTTCCAATTCTACACTATTTAGTACCCTATATTTTGCCATTTTGGAGTTAATATTTTTGAATTGCTCAATCTTAAAATTAAAATTTCAACAGCGTTTCTCAACCAATTTAGAAAATCAAAAGTAACAAATATTTCCTATCTGTAAGACAAAGATGTAAAATAAACGGCTTCAATATTTTTATATTACATAAATATTACATACGTTTGTACCACTATAACAATCGATACCATTTAAAGAAAGCAAAATGAATGATAATAATCTTTTTTTGGATTTTAAAATTTCAAAATCTAAAATCAATGCGTTTATACATGAAGAACTTAAAAAACTTCTAGTTGAAAAAATAGAAGTCTCCGGCTACATGATCCAACTGAAACAAGTTGAAAATAATAACATTACTGTCAATGTAAAATCTAGATCCATTATTGTCAATGCTCCCGTTAATTTTGGTTTTACAAAATCAGCAGGTTTATTCAGTATAGAAGGTGAAGGTACCATTAAAATATGTCTAGAAGTAGCATGTCAAGTGGATGAAGATTTTTTGTTGACGACAAAATCTACTTTAGTATCTCACGATTGGATAGAATCACCTAAGGTTACCCTTGGACAACTCACCATTCCCGTAGAAACATTAAGCGACTGCGTAATAAAATATGTAAAAGAAGATACGCTAGAAAAACTAGATAAAAAGATTGCATCAGATATAAATTTAAATGAAATCTTGATAAAATATTTAAATGAATATGGTATAAACTACCCAATTTACAAAAAACCAGATTTATACTTTAACTTCCAACTCCTTCAGATTCAATCTGATGTGTTCCGAGAAGACGAAAATGACATTCATGTCCATATGTGGTTAGAGATATTAAGTAAGGTTTCAGACTTACCCGTGCAATTTGAACAAAATCAAGCACCAAAATTTTTCTGGACAGAAGAAAAAACAGAATCAAAACTCCAAAAAATAGACATCGAATTATCATACAAAGGCATAGCAAAAATGATAATCTCCGAGCTTAACGGCCAAGAATTGGGTGGCAAATCATTTGAAATCGAAAGTATCCATATGAGGATGACAAGTTTCCTAGAAATAAAAGCAAATCTACTTCAACCAATCAAAGGACTTATAACCATTACTTGTTTACCTACATTAGATATTCAACAACAGCATATTGATTTAGAAAATTTAGACATTGATATTGATGCCCAAAACATCATATATAAATTATCGTCCCCTATCATTGAGCGTATTATTAGCACAAAAATCCAATCTGTGCTACCTATAAAACCCGCAGAAACTTTGAGTAAATATATTGCAAAAATACCAAATGTACACGTTCATCACAACTTGATCACCTTATATCCACATGTAAGTAAAGCGACTATAGAAACCCTAAACTTTGGTCAACAATCTATCAATTGCACCTTATTATTGGGAGACGCAGAAGTGGATATTGTGGTTTAAGAAAATAATAAATTGGTTTATTTCGATGAATTAGGTGATTAAGGTAATCATATAATCCTTACAGAGTCATATAATTCATTTGGCTAAACTTCATTATTTTAGAGAAAGTACTTGTTGTTCAAAATAAAATTTTGTTTACCTTTGCGATAATTAAGAACACAATAAGATATCTAACAATCATGAGTATTAATCCATTAAAAATGTTGTCTGCAAAAGTTCAGGCAATGGAAGAGTCGGCCACCATCAGAATGGCACAAAAAGCAAGAGACCTAGCTTCTAAAGGCGTAAATGTAATATCCTTGAGTCTTGGAGAGCCAGATTTTGACACTCCAGAATTCATCAAAGATGCTGCATATCAGGCACTTAAAAAAGGAAATACCAAATATACACCAGTACCAGGTGCGCTCGATCTCAGAAAAGCCATTTGCGATAAATTCAAAACTGAAAATGGACTTGAGTTTGATCCTACACAAATAGTGGTGTCTAATGGCGCTAAACAAAGTATTGCAAATATCTGTATGGCAGTCTTAAATGAAGGAGACGAAGCCATCGTACTTGCACCATATTGGGTATCGTATGTAGAAATCATAAAATTTGCTGGTGGAACCCCTATTGTCTTGAGTGCTGGGATTGAAGAAGATTTTAAAGTACAAGCGGACAAAATCAAAGAAGCTATTACAGATAAAACAAAAATGCTTATTTTCTCGTCACCTTGCAATCCTACAGGTTCAGTATATACCAAAGAAGAACTAAAAGCAATTGCAGATGTCGTTGGAGAAAATGGAAATATCCTGATTGTATCAGACGAAATTTATGAATACATCACTTTTGCTGGAAAACACGAAAGCATAGGTGCATTTGAAAATGTCAAAGAAAACACTGCGACCGTAAATGGGTTTTCCAAAGGTTTTTCCATGACTGGTTGGAGACTAGGATATATGGGTGGGCCTAAGTGGCTTGCCGATGCTTGCAATAAAGTACAAGGTCAAATCACCTCAGGTGCAGCCTCCTTCAGTCAAGAAGCAGCTGCTGTGGCTTTAAGGTCAGATAGATCAGAAACTATTGCTATGAAAGAAGCATTTTATAGCAGAAGAGACCTAGTCATCAATGGATTAAAAGAAATCCCAGGTTTTAAAGTTAATCAACCACAGGGAGCATTTTATGTCTTTCCAGATGTAAGTCACTACTTTGGTCATACAAATGGAAATGTAAAGATTCAAAATGCAGATGATTTTTCAGAAGCAATGCTGACAGAAGCACATGTCGGTACTGTTTCTGGAGCAGCATTCGGAAATGACCAATGTATCAGAATATCATACGCCGCATCAGAATCAGATCTATTGGAAGCAGTCAGAAGAATTAAGGTTTGTTTGGAAGGATTTGCACCAATCCAATAAATAAGTAGCAAGTTGTGTTATTATCCTGAAATTCATTTTCAGATTATGAAGATTGGATTTCAGGATAATTCTTTATAAAAAATCTGCATTAACAAATCAAAAATATACAAACTATTATTTGGTATTTACCAATTTCAGATAGTTATAAATTCTATTAAAAACATAAAAACTATACTAATTTAAAATTAAATACTAAACGTAAAGGTATTTTAGTAGCAATTAAGTGGATGAATTCCTGATTTAAATAACTAAAATGTAAATTATTTGTTAATTAAATGTTGTTTAGTTTAAAAAACAATTGTAATTTTCGGTCTGAACGTAATATTTAATAACTTTTTTAAATTGTTTCCAATATGAATATAACATTTGATGAATTAAGAAAAATCAAGCACCAGTTACCTACAGGTAGTGTGAGCAGAATTGCATCAGAATTAAATATAGAAGAACAAACAGTCCGGAATTATTTCGGAGCTAAAAAATTTGAGAATGGTGAAGTAGTGGGTTGCCACATCGAACCAGGACCTCACGGTGGTATCGTACATCTTGACGATGACCACATTTTGCATTTAGCAAAAAAAATATTGGCAGAAGCACAATCAATTGCTTCATAAAAAATAAAAGAAAGGAGAATTTTAATATTAAAGTTCTCCTTTCTTTTTTAATTACTTTTTGGTTTTGTAAGTTTTGATTGATTTGCTCTTGTTCGTCGTAGCTTCCTAGCTACGATGCAGTATCTATAGCCATCTTGCCTTTGTTTAAACTAAATTATGAATCTGCTTGTATCGGCAGATGCCGCTGAAGCTGCACACGATTGCTTGTGAAGAGTGAGTTTTGCATTATGCAAGTTTGCGTCTGATTGTCGAAGTTTGTAACTTCGATACATTACTACTAGCATTTTAAATGCGTTTTTTATTTATCGCACGATATAGCATATTTTATATCTTAACAACTTTTTCTTCTTTAATCACAACATTCCCATCCGATATACGCAAAACATACATACCCGATACAAGCCCCGTCATATCCACATTATTCTGCCCATAGTAAATTCGCTGTGTATGAACTGATCTACCAGAGATATCAAATATCACTATCTTTCCATGCTGTGGTATATACTCACCAAGAGTTACGAGCAGATTGTCTTGCACAGGATTAGGAAAGAACGTGATGTCTGCTACTTCGATTGATGTTCCATCATCTACACTACTTGTACCTATGGTAATGGTACGACAGGATGTGTTGCTACTATTTTCATTGCTTACGGTGAGACAGACATTATAAGTGCCTAATGCTGCATAGCTATGATATGGATGTCTCATGCTCACTCGTGGACTACCATCACCGAAATCCCAGCTCCACGTCTCAGGCCTGAAGTATGACAAGTCTGTAAACCGTATCCGTAGATGGTCTGTAGTATCAGGCTCATAGCGGTATTTTGCAATAGGATGATTGTCAATACCTAAGGTATCACACGGAGAGCTATCTAGTGGGCCTAGGCGGTAGTTAGTAAAGTTTGGCATGCCAGGGGGGCAAGATGTAGGTAATCTAATAGCATGCTGAACGAGCTGAGATTCATTCACTCTTTCATCAGGAAAGTTAATCACATGCATATGATGACTTGATCCTGCTTGTGCCGTGCCATATAATCTACCATCTGGCGCTAATAACCAGCGATAAAACTGTGTTTGTGAATCAAATATACTCAAAAAGCCATCATATCGGGCTAAAAATCTCATAGAGATCTGGAGATTTGGTTTTGTCAGGTCAAATTGATACATGGATTCGCCATTTCCAGTATAAAGATATTGCCCTGATGGACTAAGTGCAATACCCATGTAGTAAACATCTTGCAATCCTTGTGTCAATTCAGCTCTTTTGATTGTAGAAAATTTCCCCGTACATCTGTCAAAATCCATTACGATAATATGAAAAGGATTGGGTTCTGACCAAGGATTTCTCAACAACATGGCATATTTACTTCCATCTTGTGTAAATACACTTTGACCTACACTATTGCCTGACCATGCAAAAGGAGAGCCACTGACACTCTCGCCTGTCCATCCTATATCAAAGGTATCTTGATGAACAAGGTGGAATCCATCAGGGTCTAGTAGTATCGAATAAATTTTGGTCAATTTATAACCTAACACGGTGATCCACCAATCTCTACCATTCCCATGTTTGGTGGCTTGCACATAGCCAGCACATAAAATGGTATCCAAAATTTTGACGTCCTTATCAATGACGAGACCTTTACCATCTTTGCCTTCTGTATCAATGAGTGAATAATGTAAACCATTGCCGGATATTTTATTTGTATTAGGATTAAAATTGATGAATTGATTAAGCATATAGACTTTTTTTTCATCATCAGGTCTCGGTAGGTATAAAATACTTTGAGGTACTTTGAAACCTGTCAACCAATCATAATCCAATCCTGTTATTTCTTTTTTGATTACCCAATGTTCCCAATATGCTCCATATAGTGTACTATCACCCCCTTCTATGATGTTATCGTCTTCAGCATATATGTGATGTCCATTACTGTAGCTAAATAATTTGCCATCATCTGTGCTATAAGATGCATTGGTTTCTAGGAAGTCTGTGTATCGATTTTTATCTCTGTAAATCCTGACAGGGTCATTATTGAAGTTAAAATTGGTGGCGCCCCATAGCATGGTATCTTCTCCAGTTATAGGATTTGTTGAATCATCACTATCTAAACCAAATAACCAGTTATAATCATGTTTTTGGCTCGTACTTTCTATATTGCTAAAAAGGATAACCATCGATACGATGACTATCCTAGTGATTAAAATCTTTACCTCTTTAAAAGAAAAATCAAAAAGCATCGCAAGTTGATTCTTTTCAACAGATTTTATAGTCTCCATAAAAATCGTCATGGATTGTTCCCATCTATTTGTCCATTTGTATGCTTTTAGAAAGTTTTCCATATTTCTACATTTTTACATTCACGTGCTATATTTTTTACCAAAGGTAAGCTTTTTATTTTTAAATCAAACTACTACATTATTTAAAATTTGTAAGTGTCTTTTTGTTAGGTGTAAAGTTGTTTTAGGATTATTTATGGAACTTGTGCAGCCATTTTAGGACGAAAAGCTGTCAAAACGCCCTATTTCCTCCCTATCTACTCCGTACTTACTCCCTATCAACTCCCTACATGCTCCGTACACGTTCCGTATATACTCCCACCACATTCCCATCGAGTTCCCACTAAGTTCCCACCGAGTTCCCACGAGTTCCCACCGAGTTCCCACTAGATCCCACTAGCGTCGACTGATGCATTAAAGTATCAGTGGACGTGCATAAAAGTATCACATCAAAATTGGTCCGTTTTTTAATTAGCTTTTACCCTACTTCATAACCCATCATTAAACAACTGATTAACAATTATTTAAGGCTAAACACCTATATCAAAATAGAACTAAATATATGATACTACATATCCCTTATATAAGCAAAATACCCATTTTTTTGATACATTTCGACCACTGCTTTCTGACTGTTTTACCATTTACATCCGAAATTACATCCATTTAATCTTAAATTTACGTGCGCTTTCAATTCGAAATCGTACATTTGCGCAAATTTTACCAATAAGATAATGGAACGTAATCACATCATAGGATTTATATTGATTTTTGCAACGTTGATGTTGTGGAATGTTGCTACTGCACCATCTAAGGAAGAACAAGCTGAAGCTAAAAGAATTCAAGACTCGATAGCTTTGGTCAATTCTGTGGACCCAACAGATACATTAGTCACGACACCAAGTGTTGTAGATACTGCGGTGACTCCAAGTCTAGTAAATGATTCATTATCAAGCCAAGCAAACGTTATTAAATATGGCGCTTTTGCGTCTTCCATTTCTGGTTCAGAATCTGAAGAAGTACTTGAAAATGACTTTATTAGAATCACCTTTACCAATAAAGGTGGTAGAATTAAAGAAGCAATCCTAAAACAACACTATAAGACTGTAACGGATAGCACAGGTAACGATAGCAAAGAGTTGATTAAAATACTAAATAGTCCGAAAAACAAATTTGACTATACGCTCGATGTACCCGGAGCTTTAAACAAATCAGTGAAAACCAGCGATTTGTTTTTTACAGCAGAAAAACAAGGAAATACCATCAGCTTTAAGGCAAAAGCAGGAGAAAATGGCTATTTCGAACAAAAGTATGAATTGCTTCCTGATGGATACACCTTAAACTATAGTATAAAAACGAATGGTTTAGGAAGTGTCTTGGCTTCAAATACTAAGGATTTATCTCTTTATTGGGAAAACCACTTGAGTAAATACGAAAAAGGCGCACAATTTGAGCAAAGTTATTCAACTGTCTATTTCAAAGAAAAGGACGAAAGAAGAGACTATTGCAATTGTGTATCAGACGATAGCAAAGACTTGAGCAACAAAAGTTTAGAATGGATAGCTCATACGAACCAGTTTTTTAATACCTCTCTTATTGCCAAAGGTCAGACATTTTCATCAGGTATCTTGACGACCAAAATGACAGACATCAAACAAAGTAGTGATGTAAAAGTAGTTACTTCTGATCTCAAAATTCCAATGTCTAATCTTGACAATGGTACATTTGAGATGGCTATGTATGTAGGTCCGAATGAATTCAAAAGATTGCAAGCCTTCGATAATGATCTAGAAGAAATCATTCCTTTTGGATCTAGTATTTTTGGTACGATTAATAGATGGTTTATACGTCCGTTTTTTGATTTTCTATCTACATATATCGGTAGCAAAGGTATTGTAATCATCTTGCTTATCTTCTTGATTAAGATGCTTTTATATCCACTCATGTACAAAATGCTTTACCCACAAGCAAAAATGGGTGCATTAAAACCAGAGTTGGCGCATCTTAAAGAAAAGTACAAAGATGATATGCAAAAGCAACAAATGGAGACCATGAAGATCTACCGTGAGTATGGCGTAAGTCCGCTCGGTGGTTGCCTACCTATGGTCTTACAAATGCCGATTTGGTATGCATTATTTAGGTTTTTCCCAGCATCTATCACCTTTAGGCAAGAGCCTTTCTTGTGGGCATCTGACCTTTCTACATATGATGTACTGTTTAATTTAGGATTTGAAATTCCATTTTTTGGCGCACACGTGAGTTTGTTTACTTTGCTTTGGGCAGTCTCGACGATCGTATACACATATTACAACATGCAGAATATGGATCTTTCTGCCAATCCTGCCATGAAATATGTACAATATTTAATGCCGGTAATGTTTCTTGCTTTCTTTAATAATTATGCATCAGGATTGACTTGTTATATGTTTTTCAGTAATTTGATCAATATTCTTCAGACCGTCATAACCAAAAATTATATCTTTGATGAGGCCAAGATACGGGC
>JBGSOH010000386.1:0-8848 GCA_041739205.1 Saprospiraceae bacterium | reverse complement strand
ACCTTTCATAAGGTACAATAATCTGCCCCATGGAGAATATGTTTTGCACGTCAAAGCAACTGATAGTAAAGGAAATCCTAGTTTAGGAGAGATTGCAGTACAAATTGTTGTCTTACCTTTTTTCTATCAGACATGGTGGTTTAGCCTATTATGTGTATTTGCGATTGGGGCATTATTTTATGGAATTTACAAATATAATCTCAATAAAAAACTAGCTATGGAAAGAATGAGAACGCAGATTGCTAGCGACCTTCATGATGAAGTAGGGTCTATGCTATCTGGTCTCGCCATGCAAAGCGAACTACTCCAAACAGAGCCCAACTCACCCAATCATAGTAAGTTTGAAAATATAGCCAACCTCAGTAGAAATGTAGTGGGAAAAATGCGGGATCTAGTGTGGAGTATAGACAGCCGTAGTGATACTATTAGAGACTTGATCGATAAAATGCACGAAAAAATGGCTACCATCCTTGGACCCAAAGGCATAAACTATAAACTAGACATCAAGGATTTGCCAATGGACAAAACAATTCCGGTGATCACTAGACAACAGCTTTTTCTCATATTTAATGAGTCCATCACCAATGTAGTTCGTCATAGTAATGCAAGCGAAGTGACTGTGTCTATATATCATACCAAAACGTCTTTTGAAATGGTCATTAAAGACAATGGTGCTACATCATCAGAACAATCTACCATAAAATCTACTGGTTTTGGGCTACGCAATATCCAAATGCGCGCAGCTAAGATAAAAGCCACTGTAGAAATCAATAAAGTTAATGGCTATGAAATCATCTTGACAATGAAAAAGCTATAGAGCGTTTCGTTTATTTTTTATTATGCGATAAAACATTCGATATCACATCAACATGTGATTGATTCCTGTTTTTGATTGGTTTAGTTTTGTGCTTATAAAATAACATTAACTAAATTCGTAAAAATAAATCAACATGAGACCGTATTCCTTTACCAAATCACTTCTGAAATCATCATTTGCATTTTTGTTGACTTCTACCATTCTATTTGGTTTTTCTTTTTCTGGCAACGCCCAAGCAACTTTAAGTATCCAAGGAATCATAAAAAGATCCAATGGCGTGGCACTAGAAGATGGTGCTTACAGTATCAAATTCAATATATATGCTAAAGATGACAGTCCTGCTGGCGTCTTGTGGACAGAAACCATAAATGAAGTCGATGTCAATGGTGGCATCTACAGTGAAATATTAGGAGCCAACCCATCCTCACCACTCACTTTGCCTTTTGATCAGGATTATGAACTCGGCATAGAAATAGGCGGCAAGGAGATGACGCCTAAGATACGACTGACATCTGCCCCTTACGCATTGTCATTAAGAGGAGAGACTAATCAGTTTCCGAGTACAGGTCAGGTATTGGCTGATGAAATAATAGTAGCGCAAGGTGTGTTGGCAAGTGGTGGAGCTCCCGGACTAAATGGAGTAGATAAAAATGGATATGCTTTTCAGGGTAATAGTGGAGATAACGACAGTGGCTTGTTTTCTACTGCAGATGCTAAAGTATCGCTTTATGCCAATAATATAGAAAAAGTATCAGTAACTCCAACTGAAATAACATTGAATGGCACTACTACGGTACAAGGTGCCTTAGGTGCAAATCAAATAAATTTATACAACAATGGTGGCATCAATTATTCATCAAATCAAGGAAGTTTTCCAGGATGGAGAATGGCTGATGTGGATGATTTTAGTAGCGGGTCAGACGGATGGCAAGTTTATAACTATACACCCAATTTAGATTTTCTTGGATTCGCTACCACAACACCAGCAGGGAATCCTCCAAATCCTGATTATGGTGCTTTTGTTGGCCGCGTTTTAGAACCGGAACTTTATGGACAAGTATTAAAAAAACAATACACCATAGCTGGTTCATTTAGTGAAATAAAAGTTAGATTTAGGTACTATGCTTTCGATACCTGGGATGGTACGAGTGATGCGGGGGTTGCGGGGTTTGCAACATCAGTAGGTGCTACTACTTTTAGGATAGGGTGGCTTCATAGTTTTTCGGGGTCATGGAATTACAACGGCCTTAATCCCGCAAACTTTCAAAATGCAACAAAAATTAATGGGGGAAATGTATCAGATCAATATGTCGACGTAGAAATGAGTGCCAGAGCTTCCGGAAACAGTTTTTGGCTTATGATTGGAGCCGCATTAAACGCAGTTCCGGGCGATGAAAGCTATGGTATAGGTCCTGTTGAAGTATATGTGAGATAAAATGGAAACTTTCTATTTTTTCACTTTAAAATAAAATATCATGCAGTTTAGATATATATTTCTTACATTCATAATAAGCATCAGTCTATGTTCAATCATGTATTCTCAGAATACAAATTGTGATCCGACTTCAGTGGATACCTCTGGATACGCTGGCACCGCTTTTTTTAATTATGGCGGTGAAGCTAAATCCAAAAATTCAAAATACTCAACAGCATCTGCCATCGGTCAGACCATCACCGGTTTTACAGAAAATAATAGCTATAATACCAATATGGGGTTTTTTGCTCGGTTTCTACTACCGCCTTTCAAACTTATCGTCAATGCGACGCAAGGCGATCTACTCGACCGTATACAGATCACTTGGCAAGTTGATGCCCTTGGGCCATCGCCTAGTGAAGGATTTAATATCTACAGAGACAATGTCTTTCTGGCAACTGTAAATGCTAATATCCGAAACTACAATGACTTTAATGTCATCGCAGGTGTGGCCTATAACTATACGATCAGGGGTATAAATGCCTACGGCGAAGGTACGCCTAGCGAAGCATTAGGATTTCAAGTGCCTAATGGTGTTGTGACTGGATGGGTACAAACTACCAATGGCAGTCCTGTACCCGATGCATTGGTCACACTGATGCCGATGCAGGGTTTTGCACTCAAATTTGATCCTACAGATGGCGCTACGGCTAATCGTGATGTGACAAATCCTTTTTTGCCTACCAGTGGCAGTGACTGGACGATGACATTCTGGATCAAAACCAATACGTCGGCAGCCAATGGTAGTGTAATACATCTCAGCCCGACACCACTTCGCATCAAGACGACAGCGAGTGTTTCTGGTCATGAAGGCATCCAAGTGGCAACCAATGAAGTAGGTGGTACTGTTTTGTACGCTGAGTTTCCCGATAGTGCCAAAAACAACTGGCATCATGTTGCCTTAACTTACAGCGATGACGTCGGCAGGCTATATATCGATGGTGTACTCAAAAATCAAGCTTCACTTGCGGCCGTAGCCTTGGTGGATACATTGAAGATGGGCGCAAAAGCTGGTCTCGGTGGCTGGAATGGATCTATCGATGAGTTTAGATTGTATCACAAAACCCTGGACGAGTTAGATTTGGGCGAAGTGATGGAAGGCACAGCTTCTTCACAGACGCCAGGTTTGACGCACTATTGGAAGATGGATGAAGAGCTCGGACAAAAATCTTACGACATCAAAAAAAGAAATCAATTATACTTCTGTGGGGCGCAATTCGACACAGATCGGCCACCTGTACGCACAGCGGGCAAAACCAATGCAGAAGGATATTATCGCATCGAGTCTGCGAGCTATGGAACTGGAACTACATTTTTGGCGCAACCGATGAAATCATTTTACTTGCACAAATCGATTAAGTTTTCTCCGAGTGCCATGTCATATGCGACTCTGCCAAATTTTGGATTGACCAAAAAAGCCACCATCGAAACATGGATCAATACCACGGGGAGTACATCCGAGCAAATGATCTTGCAAAAAAAATGGGCTACAAATGAGTGCCGATTATTTATACAGCAAAATGGCATTAACAACGAACTCAAACTGTCGCTCAATGGGATGACTAATACATATGGCAATATACCGCCGAATTTCCAACATTTGGCTTTGACCATCGATAGCCTTACTGGCAATGTGGCCGCTTATCTTAATGGTATTTTATTGGCCAGTCATAGCTACGGTGAGATTTCAGGTTCCTGGTCAGACCCAGCGCATCCATGGGTAATAGGTGCACAAAGTGATGGAAATGTACAATCCGATTATTTCAGTGGATTGATAGACGAAGTGGCATTTTATGATACGACATTGGCTGTCTTAAATATATTAACGCATGTTCAAAAGTCAAGGGATATCACAGAGAAAGGTCTTAGAGTTTATTTCCCTATGGATGAAGGCAATGGAATTAGTATCAGTAATGTTGGCAGTATATTGTTAGACAATGGAACATTATTTAATGGTTCTTGGTCTTCATTTGCGCCAAATCAAGTGAGTGATCCGCACAAATTCACTCCGAATACTCGACAAGTTACGCTTAATCCAAGTGTCACATCGGTGGATCAAGTGGATTTTATAGATCGTTCTACTGTGCCTGTATCAGGTTATGTACGATATAAAAACACAGACTGTTTTGCCAATAATGTGGAAATTTTAATTAATGGTGCTCGATTCAATCCACCTATTTTTACAGACTCTACAGGTAGATTTGTGATAGATTTTGATCCAGGAGCTTCAGCTGTTCTAAAACCAGTCCTGGCAGATCATGTGTTTGATCCAGCTTTTAGGACATTGACCAATATCGTCAATCCTAGAGCAGGTATTGTCTTTAATGATGTGACAACCCGTGAGGTGAGCGGTATTGTGGCTGGCGGTAGCAACCCTACGTGTAAAAAATCAATTATCACAAATCCTGGCACAAGTCAAGGTACAGTGTGTATCGTTGAAGTTAGGTCAGTAGATGATTGTTTTGTAAGGACCATCACGATTGATAATGAAGAAGGATTATTTGAATTTGAAAATTTGCCACCTTTGGAGCGAATGACTGTTGCGGTCATTGAGCATTCTAATAGTATTATAAAATCTGCCTTACAGTTAGAAGGCGGCCCCACTGTCGATTTGACGAAAAAAGATACGATGATTGACTTTATATACATAGCGCCACCAATACCAGAAATTACGAGCGGTCTTGACCCAATAGCAGGATGTAGCCCAGAAGTCATCGTATTGGATAAAGGCGAAACTAGCACTATAATTATCAGATTGAAGGAAGTATATGATGGAGGTGATTGTTACTTGGATACGGCTGATATCCAAATCATTAATGGTTTTGCTGACATGACATTAGACACTGCGATGAGTGGTGGTAATCTGGTCTATAAGTTTAAAGTTGGTTCACCTAATATTTCTCCACCTTATCTAAAAACTTTACAAATCATAGGAACATCCGATGCAGGCAGAAAAGGTAGTCTTGTCATACAAGCCATAGTGACAGGTTTAAAAGAAAAGCTTCCTACATTTACCACCAAACTACCAGAGCGCCCGTTTCTTGTGCTCCATGATCCACCAGGAGATGGTAGTTATGCTTTTATGGAAAAAGACTCAAGTGTGTGTTTCACTACGGGTATAAATCTGTCAACTGACATTACTGCTGGTCTAGGTACTACATTTAATTTGATTCCAAAAATTACCACCGAACTAGGATTCTTTTTTTCAACGCAACTTGAACTTAGACCAATATTAGGTGGATCTTTTAAGTTGGGTACTACATATACAAGGGCGTCAGATTCTACCTTTCAGACCTGCTTGCAAACCACACAGAGAATCTCAACAGATGATGGTGACCTGATTGTAGGTGGAGATCGAGGCGGCGATGTGTTTATGGGTGCAGCACAAAATATCATTTTTGGCAATGTGGACGAAGTATCATTTGACACCTGTACTGTTACTGTTATTGAATCCGTTGTCGTCACACCAGGTGATTTTGCAACCACTTTTATTTATTCAGAATTTAATATCAAAAACTATGTGCTACCAAATCTTGCTAAAATTTTAGCAAATCAAGGTACTACTCCCGCAGATAGTATAACCCAATCTATACAAAGATGGAACAATATACTCGCTGATAATGAAATGAGAAAGGCAAAGGCAAAAACACAACGCAACATATCATTTGATGCTGGAGCTAGTTATGAATATAGCGAAACTGTTGAAGTGTCTAATTCGATTAGTGTAAGTACAGATACAGTTAGAGTGGTTAATTCAGAGGCCATAGGAGGTTTCTTTGCAAATGATCTAGGAGCGACAATAAATGTCGGTGCTTCATATTCAGCTACTTTTGGAAAATCTTCTGAAACATCTACCCAGTACGGTAACACCGTAGGTTATGTGCTTAAAGATGATGATCCAGGGGATTTTTTCTCTATAGATATCGGAATAGATTCTGCCTATTTGACTCCAACATTTAACCTTAGAGCGGGACAGTCTTCATGTCCGTGGGAGCCAGGATCTGCCAATAGGGAAGAACCAAATTTACAAATTGCGCCTAGTGCAGATGGAACAGACGCTTTTACAGCTATTGATGTTCCTGCAAATGAGTCGGCTGTTTTCAAAATGTTCCTAGGTAATCTAAGTGCTACCAATGAGGATTGGACATATGGGTTTACAGCTATAGCTGGTAGTAATCCTGATGGAGCCATCATTAAACTCAATGGACAACCACTAAATAATAACACCATACAATACATCGTACCTTTCGGCACATCAATACCTATCACACTAACTGTAGATCGAGGACCTATTGCATATGAGTACAACGATCTTCAGGTTGCTTTGGTATCTGAATGTGAAATGGCACGTAATTTTGCACTTTCATTGCCATTAGATAATGATGAAAAGTTCTTTTCTTCCATCAATCTGGGTGTAGATTTTATCCGACCATGCAGTGAAGTCAAAATCAATGTTCCAGAACAAAACTGGGTAGTCATCAATAATGACCCAATACAGCCAGAAACAAAAAGACGTATTACTGTCTCAGGATATGATCTGAGTGCAACGGATTTCCAAAGTATTAAATTGCAGTATAAACTTTCAAATGGGAATGGAACATGGTTTAATATAGTAGATACTTTCGAACGATACAATCCAAACTGGTCGGGTTTTGCTGAACATTCACTTCCGAAACCACCTGTATTAAGACCTGATTTCACACAGTTTATCTGGGAAACAGTAGGTCTTTCTGATGGAGATTATGAAATCCGAGCCATTGCAGAATGTACAGGAGATGCCAGCGATAAACCAGGCTTTTCTGAAATTATCAAAGGTAGAATAGATCGGGAGCCACCTTCACTCATAGGCAGACCACAACCATCTGATGGTGTCTATCATGTAGGTGATGAAATATCATTTACATTTAATAAGCACATTAATTGTAAAAAACTGAATCCTATCGATGATGTAATTCTCATTGATACCGAAACTGGGAAAAAATTAAATATCAATTTTACTTGTTTTGAGAATAAAATCATTGTTGAACCAAGAGATTTGAATAATTCTTACGAAAATAAAATACTCAGAGCTGAATTGCGAAACATAGAGGATTTAGTAGGAAATACGAGAGCATATGAAAAATGGGAATTTTATGTGGACCGCAACGAACTTGCCTGGCTCACAGATAGTATAGAAATTGTGAAGTATGAGGACGAGACTAAAACCATTACAGCAAAAATACACAATCGGGGGGGATATCCTGTTCCATATAGTATTCAAAGTGTACCAAGCTGGGTTCATGTCTTTCCTGACCGAGGCACGCTGGTAGCCAATGAAATACAAGAAATTCATTTCAAAGTGGATTCATTGGTACCCATTGGTGTGTTATATGACTCCATCATCCTCCGCACAGAGACAGGCATCAATCCATTTTTTATGGGTGGAGATGAAGTACTTAATTTGAAGACAAGGGTAATGTGTAAACCTCCATCATGGATAATAAATCCCAGTAGTTTTAATGCCTCTGCCTTTAGCTTTTCTATGAATTATATAGTGCAATTAAATGTAGAAGGGATTTTATCTACTGATAGGGAAGATATTGTCGGAGCCTATGTAAATGGTCAACTTAGAGGCATTGCAAAAGTACAATACAATGCAGTTTTAGATAAATATGTAGCCTTTCTAACCGTATACAGCAATTCTGCTACAGGAGATACCATTGATTTTCAAATCTGGGATGCTTCAAAATGTTTTCTATACGCTAATGCAAGGGAATCCTTTGTTTTTGTAGCAGATGGTATTATTGGTTCACCAGTGGCACCACAGGTACTGCATACGGATAGTAAATTGCTAAGAAGAATTTACATTCATCCTGGATGGAACTGGATATCGATGAATCTCGGCTTATCTAATCCAACAGTGACAGGAGCCCTACAAAGTCTTAAAAATCCGGGTGGAGGACTCATTAAAAATCAATCCTCATTTAGTCAGTATTCTGTACCATTAAAACAATGGTTTGGGAACTTAGATAGTATTTCTCCTTATTCAATGTATCAATTGAACGCTCTTGCAGTAGATTCTATATTAATGGTAGGCTTGCCAATCGATGCATTACAACCCATACCTGTCAATACTGGATGGAATTGGATTGGATACTTGCCGCAATTCGCGTTGCCTGTTGGAGATGCACTAGCCTCACTTTCTCCCACATCGGGTGATTTTATCAAAAGTCAGTTGGGATTTGCCCAATATATTCCAGGGTCTGGGTGGATAGGTAATCTTAACTTTTTGAGTGCTCCCAATGGATATTTGTTAAAATTGACAAACCCTGGTACATTAACATATCCGAATGTAACAAGCCTTCATGAAGGGTCACCGACTGAAGTAAGCCTTCGGGAGAGGACAAGGATCAATTCAAATACGATGGCTGTTAATGCCGATCCAACCAGAACTGACATTGATAAAATATCAGGAGATATGATGCTTTCGAATCATTGGCAAATAGATCCTACCAAATATGAATATAGCATGAATTCTGTTGCAATTGTTCTTAAGGATGAAAGTGCAAGTAACATAT
>JBGSOH010000044.1:0-2384 GCA_041739205.1 Saprospiraceae bacterium | reverse complement strand
ATGAGCAATTCGTCACTATAATCTAGGCCTTCTTCCGTAAAATAATCATGAAGTTGATAAGCCGTGATGTCAAAAGTGGCTTCTACATAACATTTCCTTTCTTGGTCATAAAGGACCTTAGTATCTGCTCGTTTGCCCATGATAAGGCCGAGTGCACCTAGCAAAATAGACTTACCAGCCCCTGTCTCTCCCGTGATAATGGTCAAGCCATCCGGAAAAGCGATTTCCAGCCTATCTATAATGGCATAATTCTGTATTTCGATCTTTCTTAGCATATCAAGGTACAAAAGTAAAGATTTCTAGCTTAGAAAAGTATGTTGATGTAGGTCCAAATAAAAAATAATTTAAGTATGATTTACTCCGAAAAGCAATCAGGCAGGAATATAAGTGATCTGTCTGTTTCTACTCATTTGATAATCAACGGTTTCCCTTTAGGGGTCAGGGGTTAAAACCAGTTGATTATCAAAATTCGAGTGTTTTCGGAGTGAATTTAAGCGCATAGTGGTTTTCCATCATATTAAATGGCAAAGAATAAAAATGAAGTGAATATTAGTACATTTGTTTTTCAAAATCAACTAAAGTCATGAAGCGTCTCCTTGTTTTATTGCTTATCATACTGCTATTCACAGCTAATCAATTATTGTCTCAAACCAATATTGATTTACTCAAGAAATATCAAGAACTAGATTCTATCATAACTACAGCATCTGAAAATAATCCTAGCGACGCTATTTCAGCCATCAAAGATCAAATGGCTTTGGCCCAAAAAATGGAGAGTGATTCATTGATTTTTCTTGCTGAATTAAATAGGGCTAAAATTTTAAATGATTTAGGATTATTCGATCAGACTTTTGAAATCCTTCATAATCTTTTGACGAGAATTGAAAAAAAATCAGATGATAAACGAGTGGTAGATTTACATTACTATATCGGTTCTAGTTACTTTCAGATGAGTGATCACAACAAATCAATGGTTCACTATGAAAAAGCAAAAAAACTTGCCATCCAATATAAAAAGTACGAAGATACGATCAAAATTAACTTGGAACTAGGGTTAGCTTATGTTGGACTTGGTCAACATGAAAAAGGATTGGATATTTTGCAGAAAAATTTAGAATTGGCACAAAAAATAAAAAATGATGAACTAATTATCACAGGTTTAGACAATCTATCCAACTCATATTTTGAAATAGGTGATAATGAGAATGCGTTAAAATATCAATTAGAAATTTTGAATTATCCTGATTACCTGAATGATTCTAAACACTACAGTACAGCTATCAACCAACATTTAGCTGAGATTTATATTGCGCTCGAAAGATGGGACGATGCACAAAAACATGTGACATTGGCAATAAAATACGCCACTGAAATGGGAAGTAATGATTGGCTATTTGACTGTTACAAGAATCAAGCTGCAATCCACGAAGCAAAAGGTAAGTACAAAGAAGCACTATCTTTTCACCAAAAATATTTAGCTACAAAAGACAGCGTCTACCAAAAAGATTATGATGAAAAAATGAGCGCAATGGCCAATCTCTATGAACTTGAGCATAAAGAACACCAAATAGATAAATTGACTATCGATACACAAACAGCAACTGCTAAAGTGGAAAGATTAACCTTTTTTACTGCGTTTCTAGTATTGTTGATAGGGCTTTTGTTAACTTTTTACCAATATAGAAAAAACAAAACTGAAAAAGATCTGCAACAAAAAATTGCCTTTCAACTCATTCAAGCTCAGGAAGATGAACGTCAACGAATAGCCAAAGATCTACATGATAGTGTAGGACAAAATATATTATTTCTTAAGAATCAGGTTCAAAATAATGGTGACCAACTCGACACTACAAAACTTGTAAAATCTATTGATAATGCATTACAAGAAATCAGAAATATTTCTAAAAACCTTTACCCAAATCAATTAGAAAAATATGGCCTTATTGCGGCAGTAGAAGCTCTAGCTGATGAAGTCAGTCAATCGACAGGTATATTTGTAAGTAGCGATATGGAAGGAATAGAAGAAATTCTCAATAACAATGTCAAAATAAATTTTTATCGTATCATCCAAGAGTTTGTCAATAATACCCTCAAACATGCAGAAGCCACAGCCATCAGAATCACGGCACAACAAACCGACCAAACTATAGAGCTCATCGTACAAGATAACGGTAAGGGATTTGACAAAGCTGATATGCAACGCAAAGCCAATCGGTCTTTTGGATTGATTAATATGGAAGAAAGAGTTAAAATGCTGAAAGGAACATTTGCCATAGAATCTGAACCTGGTAAAGGCACAAAATCGACATTCAGCATACCTGTCTAGAAGTAAAGGACGGGCCATAATCATCTGATTTTAATAAAAGAGTCTCTTCTTCAAAAAT
>JBGSOH010000370.1:0-1809 GCA_041739205.1 Saprospiraceae bacterium | reverse complement strand
TGAGTTTATTTAGTAAGAATACTTATGTAAAAAAATATTTACGTAGATTACTCTAGTATTTTCTTAATTTCAGAGAATCTTGGATGAACTCTTAAGTAAGCAAGCATATCATGAGAAAAAATATTGTCTGTATCTTTTAACCCTTTTTCTAGTGAAATACGCAAACATTCAAATCCTTCATCAGCTTTTTCTTTATTTGAATATGCACATGCTAGGTTAAAGTAAATTTCCGGATCGTTTGGAGTTATCTTTAGCGCTTTTTTAAATTCTTCAATAGCGATATCTACATCATACATTTTTAGTCTTTTAAGACCTTCCTGTTTTGCAACTGCTGCGGGTGATTTTGGTTTACTACCATAAGTAAGCGGTATGTTTTCATATATTGGTTTCCCTTCTTTAAATAAATCTACCATTATAGAAATGTGGTCAGCCGCTACTTTGGAGATTAAGATATAATTTATCTGTTTCCCATTTTCAGTGATTACAAAATAGTGTTGGGCACCGTAAACAGATGATTTTTTTGAATAAATTTGGCCATTTACTTCCACTGTTTCCACACCCATCGAACTATTGTGGAAACAAATGGTCGTGTCTCCTGATTTTAATTCCAAATACTGCATAAAAAACTATCAATTAAACTCAAATAAGAAAGGAAGTCTAGCATTGGGTTCTTTACATCTTAAAATACCTTTTACTTGTTGATATTGCTCATAAAGTTTTCTTTCTTCCTTGCTTACGAATAGGCTACTCACATCTTCGCCATCTTTTCCTTTTGAAATCTCACGAATCAATGTGGAGAAAAAATCTTCTTCTATTGTCGGATATTCTACCACTTTGTAACTAGTTATATTTGCTTTTTCGCTAGCTATTTTAATGGCATCTTCAAGGTTTCCAAGTTCATCTACCAAACCAATCTCTTTACCGCGTTTACCAGTCCATACACGTCCTTGCGCAATTTCTTTTGTTGCTTCTACACTCATTTTTCTTCCTGTAGATACTCTTTCTATAAATAGGTCATAAATATCTAAAGTTGATTCTTGTAAGATCGCTTTTTCTTTGTCGGTAAGCTGTACTACAGGGCTAAAACCTGTTGCAAACGGATGCGTCTTAATGGTATCAAAGTTTACCCCTATTTTTTCATTTAATAGTTTGGTGGCATTTGGCAACATCATAAATACACCAATCGAACCTGTCAATGTATTTGGCTCAGCTACGATTCTATCAGCTCCAGCGGCAATATAATATCCACCTGACGCAGCATAATCCCCAAAAGACGCAATCACAGGTTTTCCAGCTTCTTTGATTTTTTCTAACTCTCTCCATATCACTTCACTACTAAATGCATTTCCACCTGGAGAATTGACCCTTAGGACTACTGCTTTTATATTTTTATCATTTCTGATTTTTGTAAGCATGCCTAAGTATTTCTTTTCACTTATGATTCCAGATTCGTCTGAACCATAGATGATTTCACCTTCTGCATGAATGATAGCTATTTTGTCTTTGCCAGATGATTCTTCTGTGTCAGCAAGGGTATTGTATTTTGAAAGCGAAACATATTTTATTTTTTTTCCTTCTTCAATGCCAGTCCTTTTTCTCAAAAAGTCATCAAATTGATCTTTATAAAACAATTCATCTACTAGTCCAGCAACTTTTGCTTTTTTTGCCGTTCTACCTTCATAATTGGTCATAATGTTATCAAGATCTACGGGAGTCAATTTTCTACTAGCTGCCAACTTTTCCACCATAATATCTTTCATGTCTGTAAGGAAAGTTCTTGTTTTGCAACTTGTTGTATTCGCTCATTTC
>JBGSOH010000347.1:0-12062 GCA_041739205.1 Saprospiraceae bacterium | reverse complement strand
CTCCATTTTAAATTTTTCCGCAAATTCTGCAAAAAGGTCAGAAAAAGACGTCAATGATTCTGGCCTTGCAACATTCGGCATTACAGCTTGATGTTCTATGCCTACTTCTGGTTTTTGATATGATGCTACGAGTACAAAGATATCTCTACCTTTTTGGGTAGCTACTACCCTTCTTGTGTTAAAAGACTTCCCGTCTTTTATAGTCTCTACCTTATAAATGATATCTTCGTCATTATCGCCAGGATTGATAAAGTAGGAATGGATAGAATGCAAGACTTTATCGTCAGAGATCGTCAGATTCGCAACACTTATAGCTTGGGCAAGTACTTGTCCACCATAAACATTTGGGCTTCCTATGAATAAGTTTTTAGCGATGTATGTATCATCGTCTGTTTTTTGGAAAGTCAGAATATCTATTAATTCTGAAAGTTGACTATCTATCATGATTCAAACTTTTGGAAATCCTTAAGGTAAAGTATTAATGACCCGACAGCTAGTACCAAATGTGTACCAAAAGCACCAAGATGTGGCGTCAAATTCTGCTGATACACTCCGTACATATAAAATGCTAGGCAAAGATGAAAAGCTATGACACTAAGAATGATCTTTTTGCATATTTGGTTATACTCAAAAGATTTACTGATCAAATAAGAAATGATACCAATAAAAAAAGCAGTGATACCATATAATTTAGCAACAACAAGTGCTTGTAGATTCGGGCTATCGTTACTAAGCAACAACTCAGGATTAAACAATAACACAAAACCACCTATGATTTCTACCGCTGCATGTATTTGAAGGATTATTTTCATTATTTTCTGGTTGATTCACCGCCTACTTCTACAAGTGTATCCATTTCAAATTTGGCTTCATAAATTAGAGAGCCATCTTCGTCCCACTTTCGAAGGTAACCATTCTTTTTCTCATCTTTTAAAGTCACTGCAAATTTTGGTTTGCTATTTTCATAAAAGACAGTGTCACCACCATTTTTGAGACCATTTTCATAATATTGAACTTCTTTTATAGTACCATCTTCGTAGTACAACGTAGTTTTTCCGATCTGTTTATCATTTTCAAAAAAACGTTCTCCCATGAGTTTACCTGAAGGATAATAATCTGTCATTTTACCTTCTATTTTACCATTGACACGTGTGAATACCCTTGATGTCTCACCTGTCCCATAATTCTCCTTTATTTCTTGGGCATCACTTTGTGAATGTGCTTCTTCCTTGTTTCTACAAGCAAATAAAGATGATGTAACAAAAAATAGTAAAAAAAGTGATTTAATATTTAGTAACATAAAAATCTGATAATTTATGAAACAAAAAAGGGCCAATAATGACCCTTTCCTATATATTTTAATGTATTTTATTTCTTCCAGTTGAGTCTATTGACTGCTCTTCCTATTTCGGTTCCGTATCTTACACCTTCTTCTGCATCCATTCTGAAATGCACACCAAGTGGAACTCTAGAATAAGCGTTTTCACTAGCCATCTCAAAGAAACTGCCAAATGATCTTGGGTAACCAGAAAACTCCGATCTATTCTTATGACAGTTATCAGTCATTGCATAACTATATCCAAATACACTAGCAAGTGCCTCGGCAGCAGCTGCTCCGAATGTTGCATGTCCAGAAGGGTATGCGGGAAATGATGGAGAAATACCACGATCACCAGTTAAGGGGTTATCAAGATTAGGTTCCCAAGATGGATCCATAACCCTTTGAATATATGATTCAGGTCTTTCAAGATTATAATGGTACTTAGAATTCCAACATCCGATAGCTGCATCATGTAGAGCGATACCTACTTTCGCATTAGTAAGCACTGCATCTTGCAAACTAGCATCTTCATATTTATATACTTGGTTTGCTATTGCGATCCATCTTGCAGGTGGACTAAATGTCAAACCTAATAAATCATCACTCCAAAACTCTCCTAACCATTCTGAATTGAAATCCAAAGCTGGTGTATTTTTACTATAAACTTCTACTGCTTGACCATAAAATCCAGACTTAAGATCTTCACTATATGCTGCATATTCTGAATATGGGCGACAAAGCTTCAAATCTTCTTTTATAGCCAATGTCCTACCTTTACCCCAATATGGAAACATACCCGCTCCTGGACCAGGAAAAGTAGCTACCCAATCTCCATCTTTCTGAAATTTTGCTTCCCAGTCGTAATCTTCAAATGGATCATTGTATTTATCA
Source organism: Saprospiraceae bacterium (assembly GCA_041739205.1). Taxonomy (GTDB): domain Bacteria; phylum Bacteroidota; class Bacteroidia; order Chitinophagales; family Saprospiraceae; genus OLB9. The sequence continues at coordinate 9,850 of JBGSOH010000347.1, read as the reverse complement.
AATGTGTAAGGATCTGTTTTCATATATTCCCACACAGCGGCAGCTACTGCTTCACCGTGATTTCTTGATCTTACAAAAATATCTGCTTTCACTTCTTTTTCGAATTCAGCATCAAACTTATCTGCAAGGACTTTTACTTCACTATACAAGTCTTGTCTTAATTCGGGAAATAGTCTGCTGTATAAATATTTGTTTACTGCATTTACTACAGTTGGCCAGTGGTATTCTTGATTTACAAGTGCATTAGGAATGTTTAGATTATTATAGTAACCGCTTAAAGAAGCATATGCAGGCATACCTGTCACACAAGCCTCGTAATTAGCAAGTCCAATATAACCAAGTGCATTTGCAGTTGGACATGGTCTATATCCTGCGGCATGTCTTTCGATACGTAGAAATAAATCATTCCATTCGTGTAAAACGTGATTATTGTATTCTTCTACCTTTTTTAAAGAAGATGTAGTATCCCCTTCAATATCCTTTTTACAAGATGATATCACAAGTGTGACAAAAAGGAACGCAAATGTAAATTTTATAAAATTCCTCATGGGCATTATATTTATATAAGGATCAAAATGTCTTATGAATTAAAAAACATCGCAAAATTAATAATAAAATCGTCTCATTGTTAGTAATTTAGATAATAAATTTATTAGATTTTCGCCCTTTGCCAAAGTAACAGTATAATATATTTTATGTCTGTTAGATACATATTTTCAAAAATGGCATATGAAAATTAAATAGTATGAATAAAAACGGTCAAACTGTAAAAATAGCCTACTACAAAATATTTTAACATTAATCATACCCAAATTAAAGCAATACAAAATAAAATTCTTTAAGAATTCGTACCTTTGCATTTCAAACGAAAAAGGAAGGGAAGATATGTTATATTTGACAGCAATCAAACACAGCTATATTAAGGCAGTCCAAACGGCTTTTGGTATCGAATTGAACGAAAATGATGTTTTGATCAATGAAACAAGAAAAGAGTTTGAAGGTGATTATACTTTTGTCATTTTTCCATTGATAAAAACATTAGGGAAATCTCCTGAAGATATTGGCAGATCACTAGGTGAATGGTTAGTGACAAATGATGAAAACATTGTCGCTCATAACACTATCAAAGGTTTTCTAAATTTAACATTATCATTTCAATTTTGGATAGAGACTGCAAAAAGCATTGCTAAAGTTTCGAATTATGGCATTTCAGCGTCTAATGGTAGAAAGGTAATGGTAGAATTTGCTTCTCCCAATACCAATAAACCACTGCACTTAGGACATATTCGTAATATTTTGCTTGGTTGGTCATGCAGCAAAATCCTTCAAGCAAATGGCTATGAAGTTATAAAAACTCAAGTGATAAACGACAGAGGTATCGCCATTTGTAAAAGCATGCTTGCATGGCAAAAATTTGGAAATGATGCGACACCTGATTCAACCCAAATAAAGGGCGACCATTTCGTTGGCGAATATTATGTTCGTTTTGAGCAAGAGTTGATGAAGGAATATAATGAATTCCAGACTTCAGCGGAAGGAATTGCTATTTACGAAGCACTAAAAAAGGAAGGACAAGACCAAACAACTTTTTTTAAAGAATATAAAAATAAATATTTTAACGATCATAGTGCCTTAGGTGCAGAAGCAAAACAAATGCTAATCAATTGGGAAGCAAAAGATCCTGAGACAGTCGCACTTTGGCAAAAAATGAATCAATGGGTTTATGATGGATTTGATGTCACTTATGATAAACTTGGGGTAACATTTGACTCTCTATATTACGAATCATATACGTATCTACTCGGAAAGACAGCAGTAGATGATGGTATCAAAAAAGGTGTTTTTTACCAAGAAGCTGATGGAAGTGTGTGGGTTAACCTTGAAGATGTGGGTATGGATCGCAAAATTGTCATGCGTAGCGACGGTACATCTGTTTATATAACACAAGATATTGGTACAGCTCAGCAGAGATATGCAGACTACGGTATTGACAAGATGGTTTACACGGTTGCAGACGAACAAGATTACCATTTTAAAGTACTTTTTGAAATTTTAAAACGACTTGGTGAGCCTTTTGCAGATGGGTTGCATCATTTGTCTTATGGTATGATAGATCTTCCGACTGGCAAAATGAAATCACGTGAAGGGACAGTAGTAGATGCAGACGATCTTATTGCAGAAGTTATTGCAGAAGCAACAGAAATGTCGGCAGAAAGAGGAGAAATAGTAACGCTTCCTGAGACTGAACAAATCAATACACTGCGAAAAATTGGTCTCGGAGCACTCAAGTACTTCATAATCAAGGTCCAACCTAAAAAACGTATGATTTTTGATCCTAAAGAATCTGTAGATATGCAGGGACAAACGGGACCATATATTCAAAATGCATACGTAAGAATCCAATCTATCATCAGAAAAGCAGGTAATGAATCATCTTCAGATGCCTATTTATATAATGATGTCAATGAACAAGAAAAAACATTGATCAAACATATTATGAATTTCCCTGACATCGTCAGAGAGGCTGGGGAACAATACGATCCGTCGTCTATTGCCAACTATTCATATGCTTTGGCCAAGGATTTTCATAGATTCTATCATGATGTTAGAATTTTGAATGCAGAGACTAGTGAAGCAAAGTCATTCAGAATTCAATTGAGTATCATGGTGGGAGATGTATTATCAAAAGCATTTGACATGCTCGGAATCGAAATGCCTGAAAGAATGTAAACATTTCTCAATCTAAACCTTAACCTTAGTCTTAATCTTAACCTAAATCTCAGCCTTAACCTTAGCCTTAATAAATATGTCAGAAGATAAAAAAGAATCACTAAACTTCATCGAACAGTTAGTAGAAGAAGATATCAAAAATGGTAAACATAATGGTCGAATTCTTACAAGATTCCCACCTGAACCCAATGGATACTTGCATATTGGACACTGTAAAGCCATAAGCATTAGTTTTGGCATTGCTCAGAAATATAATGGTGCTACCAATCTTAGATTTGATGATACCAATCCTACGACAGAAGAAACAGAGTATGTAGAAAGTATCAAAAAAGACATACAATGGCTTGGTTATCAATGGCAAGGCGAACCTTTGTACGCATCAGACTATTTTGGCAAATTATATGGATTTGCGGTTAAGTTGATAGAAAAAGGTTTTGCTTATGTTGATGATAGTACACCTGACGAAATAGCAGCCATGAAAGGTACACCCTCTATCCCCGGCACAAACAGTGTTTATAAGTCTAGAAGTGTTACCGAAAATCTTCAACTATTTGAAGATATGAAAAATGGTGTATATGCTGATGGTTCAAAAGTACTTAGGGCAAATGTCGATATGACTTCTCCTAATATGCTCATGAGAGACCCAATTATCTACAGAATAAAAAAAGAAACTCATCATCGCACAGTAGATACTTGGTGTATATACCCAATGTATGATTTTGCCCACGGCCAGTCAGACTCTATAGAGGAGATCACACATTCACTTTGTTCTTTAGAATTTATACATCATAGACCTTTATATGATTGGTTTATTGAAAAATTGGAGATTTTTCCATCAAAGCAATATGAATTTGCAAGGATGAATGTGGAGTATATGATTACTTCAAAAAGAAAATTGCTCAAACTCGTACAAGATAAATATGTCACAGGTTGGGACGACCCAAGAATGCCTACCGTATCGGGAATGCGACGTAAAGGATACCCACCGATGGCTATTCGTAATTTTTGTGATAAAGCAGGAGTAGCAAAACGCGAAAATACCATTGAAATATCCCTTTTAGAGTCGTGTGTGCGGGAAGAGTTGAACAAAACAGCAATCCGGACCATGGTTGTACTTGATCCTGTAAAAGTGATTATTACCAACTATCCGGAAGGTCAGTCTGAAAAATTACAAGCAGAAAACAATCCTGAAGATTCCACGGCAGGTCATAGAGAAATAACGTTTGGCCGAGAAATTTACATAGAACGAGAAGATTTTATGGAAAATGCTCCACCAAAGTATTTCAGAATGACTCCAGGATCAGATGTAAGACTAAAACATGCTTACATCCTGCATTGTACTGGTGTAGACAAGGATGAAAATGGTGAAGTAAGCACTATTTATGCCACTTATTATAATAATAGTCGCAGTGGCGAAGATGTCTCAGGTATCAAACCCAAAGGCACCTTGCATTGGGTAAGCGCTACAGAATCAAAACCTTGTGAAGTCAGAATGTACGATAGATTGTTTACAATACCAGATCCGACAGCTGATGATGAAGTAGATTTCCTAACTCATTATAACAACGATTCTCTAAAAGTGATCAGTTCTGCACTCATGGATGCGGGTCAAGATTCACCAAAAGTAGGTAGCCATTACCAATTCTTGCGACATGGTTATTTCTGCGTAGACTCGGATAGTAGTGAAGAGCATCCTATTTTCAATCTTACAGTAGGACTTAAGGATTCATTTTCCAAGGAGATGAAAAAATAATATTTTTCTATATAATATTAGAATGACACTTAGTATCACTAGTATAGTTATCGCTGATATCTTTATTTGTAAAAAAGTGTTTGTTCCTTTTTATGAAGTGTCAAAATAAAACATGTAGATTATCAATATCTTATACAAAAACAAAAATCATATACATGATTTATTAATATTTTGTTAACACTTTTCACAATAAAAGAAACGAAACAAAAGTTCTAAAACCATATTTAATTATTAAGTCATTAAAGCACATAGGTTATCAAATTTAAACACCAAAGAATGTATTTTATATATAATTTGGTTACCTTTGGCGCCCGAATAGTTCGAAACGATATCTAATATAGTTTATGAAGATCCTTCAATTGTGTAAAAAGTTCCCTTATCCATTAAAAGACGGGGAATCCATAGCAGTAACTTATCTTAGCAATGCGCTTCACAACCTAGGTTGTGAGATATCATTGTTGAGTATGAATACTACTAAGCATTTTACAGATTTGAACGAATTGCCAGTTGATTTTAATCACTACAAAGAAATCCATGTCACAGATCTAGACAATACAGTAAATTGGATAGATGCATTTAAGAACTTGTTTTCAAAAGACTCTTACCATGTCAGCAGATTCGTAAGTACTGAATTCAGAGACAAATTGATACAATTACTCTCTACCAATGATTATGATGTGGTTCAATTAGAGACACTATACCTCGCTCCATATATAGATGTGATCAAAGAGCATTCTAATGCTCTAATTACCATGCGAGCACACAATGTCGAATTTGAAATTTGGGAAAGAATATCAAAAAACACCAAGTTTTTGCCTAAAAAATTGTATCTAAAATATTTGACACACAAATTAAAAAGATACGAATTAAACCATCTTAATAAGTACGATTACCTAATAGCGGTATCAGACAGAGACCTTAAGAAATTTAAGGCTTTGGGGTATAAAAACGGTGCAATATCGTCACCTATTGGGTTAGATCTTAAAAATTACACAAGAATCAGCAAGACAAATCAGTCTAAAGACATTTGTTTTATAGGTGCCCTTGACTGGATGCCCAATATGGAAGGTTTATTGTGGTTTTTGGATAATGTGTGGCCTGACTTACATAAAAAGTTTCCTGATATTAAATTCCATATTGCTGGTAGAAATACACCGGATTCACTTCTGAATAAACAAATTGAAAACGTCATCATACATGGTGAAGTGGCGGATGCCGTAGAGTTTGTGAGTAATCATGGTATGATGGTCGTCCCATTATTTTCTGGAAGTGGTATGAGGGTAAAGATTTTGGAAGGAATGGCCCTTGGTAAAGTTGTTATTACTACTACGCTAGGCAAAGAAGGAATTGATGCAGTGCATGGAGAACAAATATTGATAGCTGATGATCCTACTGCATTTATAGAACAAATATCTGCTGTAAAAAATGGGAGAATTAATACATTACAGTTGGGCCAAGCTGCCAAAAAATTTGTAGAAGACTACTACGACCATGGGACAAATGCTTTAAAACTACTAGAAAAATACAGAAGTCTAAAAGACAATCCAATCTACAAAAAGGAAATGGGAAACCATTAATAGTCATCGCTATTGGCAAATGCTAGTTGTGTATTGATCTTGCAATGGCACAAAAATCTCACTTCTTCATGGTAGATTAAACTACATTTTCATCGATTTGCATAATAAAACAGCCTGTATATTTGCATAATTAGGATCAAATCCCAAAAAATTCCCATTGATTAATCGAAAAGATCTCCAATATACATCTTCATAAATCCATAACAATTAACCTAAAGACTATGTCTTAGGAAAAATTATATAAAAATATTTAAAAACATATTAAACAAAACACAAAAGTATAACTACTTATTAATGTGATATTTGATAAAATAAGTTGCAAAAAATAAAATGCAACTTGTATGGAAATTGAATATCATAAAAATATGATATCGTCTTTTGGCATCTTATTTGATTTGTATTGAGATGGATTATTATAGATACAAATTTTATTTTTTAACTTAAGAATAATGTCACATGGCCACGAGAGCTGTAATAGCTGATCATCAGAAAATGTTTGCAGAGGGAATACAAGCCATACTGACTGAAATGAAATATCCACCTATAAAGATAGTGGGTATCGCTTACAGTCTTGAAGAACTTAATAGAATGGTAGCTTTTCCTATAGATCTATTGATCATGGAACTAGCTATGGCTGAAAACAGCGGATCGACTTACATTTCTGAACTAAAGAAAGTCAATCCAAATGTGAGAGTCATCGTATTAAGTAATTATGGCGAACCGCAAATGGTGCGCGAAGCATTTTTGCAAGGAGCAGATGGATATGTTTTGAAATCAAACAATTCCATAGAATTAATCCAGTGTATAGATATGGTAATGGAGGGTAAAACCTACATGGCTGATGGAATAAGAATTTCGCCAGAATTTGTAAACCAACCAAATACCGCATCAAAGAAGATAAAAGTCTATGAAGATAGATTTTTACTAAAGCAGAAACTGACAAAAAGAGAAAAGGAAATCTTGACTTACATTGTCCAGTTTAAAAACAACAAAACAATAGCAGAAGAGCTATACATTAGTGATCAAACAGTATCAGCACACAGAAAACGAATCATGAAAAAATTCGGTGTAAACAATACGGCAAATTTAATTAAATTTTCAGTTGATCATCAATTGGTATAGTTTTTGTCTTAACAATAAATAATCCATTTTTCAAGGCATCCCCTTGCCTTTATTCATTAACAGTAGCAACAGTATTTTCCCTTTCATAAGTCTGAGAAGAATTTGGAATCATTTTTAGTTTATAACTTAAATCAAATTGTCTCATGAAATCGGAGAAATTTACATTTACAAAACGTACTGGTTTTGGTAGGTTTATCAAAATGAGTATACTGTCAGCGGTGCTGACTCTCTGGTACTCGGGAATGCAAGCTCAGTCACAATGCCCATTGGCGTGTAACAACCTTGTGCAAGTATCAATGGACGAGGACTGTATCGTCGAAATCACGCCAGATATGATGCTGGAAGGCAATGGTCTCCCTGGCAATTGTCTCTACGTCGTTCAGGTCCTAGGTTTGAATGGACAGCCACTTCAACCACCTGTAGGATACTCAGGAAACAACTGGGTATCATCTTCTAATGTAGGTCAAACTTTGACCGTAAGAGTGTGGTTAGGTGCCAACTCGTGCTGGGGAACCATCAAGATTGAAGACAAACTGGCTCCAATCATTGCATGCCCTGAGCCTATTACAGTTAGTTGTTATGATCCGCGTGTATTTGCGGCACCAATAGCAACAGACAATTGTAATGGCGTGGTACCAGTAACAACTTTATCAGATGTTACTGTAGAGCGTCCATGTACAGATTCAATTAGAGCTGTAAGAACAATCAGATATCAAGCGAAAGATGCAAGCAATAACTTGTCTTTGATCTGTGCTAGAACGATCTCTTACAAAAGAATCACTTTGGATTCTATCAGATTCCCTAAGAATTATGACGGAACGGCAGGTAACAGACCTCACTTAGAGTGTGATGGTGGTTGGGCTTGGAATCCACACAAAACAGTTCAAAATGTACCTTTCGGTAATGACTGGGATACCAACAATAACAATTACCCAGATCCAGAAGAGACAGGTGGACCTTACATTCCTAATGCAATCAACATCAGAGGTTTTGTAAGAGGTTACCAAGTAGGAACTCCAACTTTAGCAGGGGCTTCATTACCAGGTTGTGTTGCTGGAAACTTAGTAGGTTACAATGTAGCTACAGGTACTTGGCAGCTGACTTGTGATAATTTATCTGGTATACAGAATGCACTAATTGATACATTCTACCATAACTTCATAGGTAATAGTACACTTTGTAAGATCAATACCACATTCTCTGATGAGAAACTTGATATCTGTGCAAACAGTTACAAAATATTAAGAAAATGGACGATCTTAGATTGGTGTTCAACAGAAATTAGAACAAAATATCAAATTATAAAAGTAGTAGATGATGAAGGTCCAGTAGTGACATGTCCTGCTGATATGACTTCTTCATTAGCTCCTGTATTGGTTGCTGCCATACTAACAGCTGACCCATATACTTGTACAGCGACTTGGAATGTAAGACCACCAGTCACAATATCTGACTGTAATACCACAACATGGACAGTAAGAGTGAAAAAAGCAGATGCTTTCGGTAATGATCCTGGTGATAATGTGCCATTCGTTACACAAGATGGTGAAATACAAGTAACTGGTACTTATCCAAACTTTGTGATCAGAGGATTGCCTTTAGGTAGAACTTGGGTACAATACTTTATAACTGATGCTTGTGGAAACACAGGAGAATGTCGTACTGAAGTAGATGTATTCGATACGACTCCACCGGTAGCAGTATGTGATGAATTTACAGTAGTTACTTTATCAAACAATGGTTGGGCACATGTATTTGCAGAATCATTTGATGATGGTAGTCATGACAACTGTACAGATGTAACATTTGACGTAAGAAGAATGACACCTGGATGTGGTGCAAGTACTACAGCATGGACTCCTTTCGTACAAGTATGTTGCGAAGATGTAGGAAGAGAAGTAATGGTAGAATTGAGAGTGACTGATGCTTTTGGCAACAGAAACACTTGTATGGTCATCTTAGATGTACAAGATAAAGTTCCACCAGTAATTACATGTCCGATCAATGTAACCATTAATTGTGGTGCAGATACTTCATCTTTAGTATTAGGAAGACCAGTATTCTCTGCAACGCCACTTTCAACACCTTATTACACGGATAATTGTCCAGACCCTAGATTGACTTGGAGAAATACAGGTGTCATCGATAACTGTGGACAAGGTGTCATCACAAGGACATTTACAGTTACTGACAAAGGTGGTAGATCAGCGTCATGTACACAAACCATCACGATAAGAAATACAACACCTTATACTGGACCAAAACCAGCGCCACAAGGATGGCCTGCAAATGTAGAGCTGATGGGATGTATTAATATTGACACAGATCCTGCAAAAACTGGTGTTCCAGTATTAGGAGCAGGAGCTTGTAGCCAAGTAGCATACACTTATGAAGATCAAGTATTCCCGTTTGTAGAAGGAGTTTGTTACAAAATACTTAGAAAATGGACAGTTATCGACTGGTGTAAATTCGGACCAAACAGAGATGTAAACGGTCAGCTTTATCCAGCAGTGCCAACACTTGGTATCAATATGTGGCAATATACACAAATTATCAAAATCACGGATGATGTTAAACCAGTACTTCTTACATGTACAAAAGCACCGACTGATGCTTTTGGTGAGAACTGTAACGGATTTGTAGAACTTCGTAATAGTGCAACTGATTG
>JBGSOH010000246.1:0-8299 GCA_041739205.1 Saprospiraceae bacterium | reverse complement strand
TGGATGGAATTGGCGGATTTGATGTAGGTGGGTTAAGGTTAAGATTGAGATTGAGTATGAGTATGAGTATGAGTATGAGATTAAAAAGAAGATAAAAGGAATTATAATTTCTATCTTTGATGTAAGGAAATAAATTATTGTTGTTCAGATTATAGTTTGTTTTAATTTTAAAAATGTCTTATAAAATACTTGTTCAGTATATTTTAAAAAATTAACTAACAATCTTCTCCATTTTCTAAAAAATAAAACTATTTTTGATCTGTAAAAAAAACACCATAATTTTGAATAAGATAATTTTACTTTTTCTGCTCGTTTGCATTGTCCAAAGTCAAAAGATTTCAGGACAGACTGTGACATATATTGTCTCCGATAATCTTACCGTTTGCGAACTAAATGTGATCACATTTGAAGTCACAAATAATGGATCGTCGATACTCAATAATCCTGAGATTTCCATAGACTTACCATGTGGATTTACATACATTCCCTTGTCTATCTCCAATGCTACTCAGAAAAATATAAGCAATTTGAATGTGCCAAGTTTTACACTCAATAATATTGCGGTGGGTGAGAAATATTCATTAAGTATTAGTGCAAATATAGGATGTGATGCTGTCGCATGTGTGAATGCTTTAGAAATATTTAATATAAAATCTACTTTTATTGCCAATAATATTTCTACAATATCGACTTCACTGCCTTTTAATGTGCAATCGCCAAATCTGGTCATAACAAGAATAGAAAATCCATATTCAGAGGCAGAATTTAATGATGTAATTACGCGTAAAATAACTGTAAAAAACGCTAGACTAGGTAAGTTGGCTCAATTGAAATATAAAAACACTCATGATGGAAATGTGGATATTTCCCTCGAAGGTGGTTTGCTGATTTCAAAGACAACAAAAATAATAGAACACTCATATGGTGCATTGGATTTTAGGAAAATAGGCAATAAAGATGATTTCTTAGATTTTAATGAAGAGATAGTCATCGTAGAAAAATTGAAAATCAACACATGTATATTTGAAAATCAGTTTAACACTGCTACTATTGATGTGTCTTGGGGATGCAATAATATCATCTGCCAAAATGTAAAAGCAAATGCAACTATAAAAATACTGCCAAGTCAAGATAAAGGTCCAAAAATTGGTATAAGAACCACTACCACAAATCCTGATTGTTATTTCCCAGGTATGGCACTCCAAAAACTTGAAATTTTGGAGAGTTTTCATAAAAACGCACTCCTTGATTTCGAATTAGAAATATACCAAACATTGGGCAATAGAGGGATCAAAGTAGGTTCGATTACTGCTCCATTTACAAATAATATATCCTACAAGGGTTTGTTTACTAATGAGTGTGGTGAGTCTCTAGCTAGAACTGCTGTGATAAGAGTGCCTAGATTCGAACCCCTAAATGGCCAAAAATTATCCACAATCACCTGGCAGACAGCTTTTTGCGAGGAAGTAGATTGCGACCCTAAATTAAACGCATGGCGGTACAGTTATAGTTACGAAAAGGAGTGTTCTGAGTTTAATGATATCAATTTTACGGGCAAGGGCGTTTCTGCTGATTCTCTAAGATCTGCATTAGAGACATTTTTTTTGATAGACAGTCTGAAAGGACCTTTGCAGGATTTGGACACTGCATTTGCTAAATACACCATTTTTAGCGATAAACTGATTCAAAATCAAGGAGTAGTTACTATTTCATTTGATTTTCCCACGATTTTAGAATTGCTTACTACAGATTTTAAGTTAGGAGATAAGTTGCCTTTTGCCATTGATACAAGTTTTGCTAATGGTCGAGTACAGATCAAATTGTCATATAATCTTCCACTATCTGCAAAAGATCTAGAGATGTTTATCCCTTTCATAATGAATTGTGATGCTGTCGCTTCCACTGAACCATGTGTCCATAGACCATATAGTAGCTGTACATTTTTTTGCTTTTTCATAGAAGATTCTGATTTTATAAACTCCAAAACCAGTATAGATTTCGGAGGCAATTGTCCTGATGAAGGATTACTCAAAAGCTGTTATGGATCCAGTTTTGCTTTATTATGTGACAATAAAGATATCTGTTATGATACCATACCAGGGTTTTATGATCATAGATTTGAATTATTTAGGACAAACTATGGTCTTTCGGACAAAGACAACAATGGATTTCCTGATGCCAATAATAATATTGATCCATCTACATTGCGTCTCACTGAATTTATGCCTGGTGATACTATGAAAATAATTTTTGATGGTGTCATAAAAGTGGATGTCCCTGGTTCTTCTTTTAGCAATTTATATATCCTTTTACAACAGGGTGAATTCCTTTCAACAAATGAAGCAAATACCGAATTTATGCAGAAATTAATTATGGGTGACGGAAAGGGTTTAAAACAATACAGTTCGGTATTAAGAATATATGATAAATCTGAAGGTCGCTATTACAGTTTTGACAATGTGACATCAGTATTAATGGACGATATCAATAATTTTGATTTGTCTGTTGCTACCTTACAAATGCTGTATCCTACATTCCCTACAGATTTTAGATATCAAGAAGGCGATTCTGTATACTTGGAGACAAATAGTAGGTTTGATATAGAAGCATATAAGGCTGTTCAAAATGAGTTGGCCTACAGACAGTATGCGACATTTAATTATCGTACAAAATCGGTGCTAGATAATAAACCATTGGGCGATGATAGTAGCTATTCTATTTGTAACTGTTTTGATGAAGTGGTAACAGTGGCTGGTTTTAACCTTACAGCACCAGTTTTGAGTTCACTTATATTTAACGAAGCAGGAATTTGTGATGAGAGTACATATTATAATTTGATTTTTGTAATGAATATTGGTCATGATCTTAAATCTCCAAATGAATTAAGAGAAGTGGCTCGACCAAAAGGAATTCGAATTACTAAAATGCCAGATTTTGATTTCGAGACATTGACAATAGAGTACAAAAATAAGTTCTATTCTTTTGAACCAATCATCACAAGTACTAATGAATATTTTTATGACTTGACGGGTGTTTTCCCATTTGCAGGTGGTTTTACAGGCAATCAATATAAATTTAACATAGAACGAAGACTCAAAGAATGTTTGTCAAAGGTTACACCTACCCCATTTGTATATACCATATTTTTTGAAAAGAATGACATTGGTGAGCTATATTTTCCTGACTCTATCGTAGGTACAATTCAAAATTTTTATACCTTACCTACATTAGCTCTTGAACTTAATCAAAAAAATATTACTGCATTTACAAATAAGGTTGGGTTTGAGATGAGGGTCCTTGAAAAAACTAATTTTAAATTCGATGTCAAAGATCTTTTTATCAGGGTCACAACAACATCAGGACTTAAAAATGTTCGTATTTATAACCCTGATACGGGTGCTGACTTCGATTTGAACAACGGTATTTCTTATCTAGGCACACTAGAAAAGGGGAAAATAAAAAATATAGAATTTATTGCTGATTCTGAGAGTTGTGGCGAAGAAAAAATCTTTATCGAATATGGTTATGACTGCGGTGTTTATACAGATATTGCATCCAGTCCGTGTTTTATTGGTAGGGATAGTGTTTTTGTTACATTTCCAGGAAGTGTTGTTGATCTACAACCTGAGACTGTAAATACTGATATCTCTTTATGTACAGAAATATCCAATACACTTTATGTCTATAATGCAGGACTAGGTACTGCACTTGATATGAATGTAGGGATGAATTTACCAACAGGCATGACGTTAATCCCAGGTAGTTGTAGACTTTTTTATCCATCAGGAGGCACACAATCATTTGCTATTCCCGATCCAATGATGATAAGTGGGAATAATTTTTTATGGATTTTGAATGAGATTTGGCCACTACATAAGTTGTCAGGACTTAATGGGACAGCTTTCTCACCAAATAATGGATTTGATATCGTATTTAATACAACGACCAATTGTGATTTTATATCAGGAACCACCATTATTTACAATACTGATGCCAACCAAATATGTAATATTCCAACCAACAAGGTTGCCAAAGTCAGCAATTCATTTAACATCAATGGTGTTTTACCGCCTTACACCTTAAATGTCTTGAGCGACTATACGAAGTCGCCAAATTGCAAAAATGATTCCTTACAAGTACATTTTACATTTGACAAACCGGTAGCAAATGAAGGAAATATATATGTAGACTTACCACAAGGATGGTCGTTTGTGCCAAATTCTGCATCAGGTAATTTAAATAATATTGTGCCTTTGCAACAAACCAATAAATTAGTTTGGGATATAAGTTCAACTTCTGCCATCGTTGATGTGACATTTTGGCTGCAAAAAGCTGAAAATGCTGCATGCCAACCAACGATTATCAACATTTATACTACGCTTAGTGCAAGTGCTTTTTGTGCTTCGTCAATGGAAGAATGTGATATAGAGACCATCACTGGATCATCGATTTTAACTATTCCACAAGAGAATCCTGTGTTTGAAATAAATAATTTTCAAGTAGAAACGGATGCTTCTTTGGAAGCTAGAGTCGCCGTCACCATTAGTAATATTTCAGATAATATTTCGGATGATGTCATAGGCAAGGTGTATCTCGATCTAGATGGAAATGGGATGTTCAGTGCTGGAGATCAGTTTTTGAGTGATGTTATTTTTAGTGGATTTGATGATGTGAATAAGACAATTACACAAATCGTCACTCTAAATGAAATAGGAAATGCTGATTTTTGTAGTCTATTGTTTGTTTTGCCCAAAGCTGACAATTGTATTTGTGAAGACCTTATTTCCACCATCAAACTACCTTCAAGGGTAATTACAGAACCAAAAGTTATTTGCTCAGGCGATCAACTAGATATAGGCGTGACATCTACTCCAAACGTAGTCTATCAATGGAATATAGCTGAAGGATTGTCTTGTACGCAATGCGCAAATGCTAGTTTTAGTGTGGTGAATAATACTCCAAATCCGATGATCTTCAAAAGAATTCTGACTACGACTAATAGCAATGGATGTCAGACATTATACGAATACGACATTACCATTCAGCCCAAACCAACAGTTCTTTCCCAAAATCTAAGTATTTGTGTAGGTGATACGCTTACGGCTATAGCAACTTTAGGTACTACATATATATGGGATGGACCTAATATCATAGAAAATGGCAATCAGTTGCTTCATGCTAATCCATCGATTTCTACTACATATTCAGTCACGATCACGGATCAAAACGGATGTAGTGGATCAGGTACTTTTGCAGTAAATGTAAGAAATAAACCATCTGTCGAAGTCGTTTATGATTCCTTATTTTGTTATGGTCCCACACCAGAATTGAATTTAGTTTTAGAGCCAAATACAACTTTCCGATGGTTGAATGCAGGTGGGGCACTTAGTGATCTGAATAGTACCAATCCTTCCATATTGATACAGCAAGATGTCACTTTGCAGCTAGAAGTGCGCAATCAGAATTGTGTTACAAATGTAGATGTTCCTATTAAGTTTTATGAAGCGTTTATGGTCACAGGCGTGGCAGATACTTTGGGAATCTGTATGGGCGAAAAAGTAACCATCAATCTCGCTGGTGGTCAGTCCTACAACATTAGCCCATCCAATTTTGTGGAATGTCTGAATCCTGAATGTGCGGATATTTCTATAGATGCCATGTTTGCCGAACAAACTTTTTTGATTACTGCCCAAGACCAAGACATGTGTATTTCCGAAAGGTTATTTACCATCAATACATTTACAGACACCATAAGGATGAGCGAACAATTGTCTATTTGTGAAGGCGAGAGTATTGTCATTTTTGATGAAAATATAGCTGTAGAAGGTATTTATTGTGACACCATCAAAGTAGCAAATAGCGCTTGTGTCTCCGTTGTGTGCAAAACACTAACAGTGAGACCTGATGCTCGTCAAGACCAAACAGTAGATATTTGTGCTGGAGATGCTTATATTTTTAATGGGCAAACCATCACACAAGCTGGACAATATTGTAATACCTACACTTCTGCAAATGGTTGTGATAGTATCTCATGTGTCACCGTATCATTAAATAGTTTGCCAGATTTGACTAATCTTGATATTGAGTATAGTGTCAAATCTGGTGACACCATTTCGCTTATTGCGCCAAGTGGATTTAGTTCGTATCGATGGTCACCATCTACGGGATTGAGTTGTGATGATTGTCCTTCACCGATTGCTTTTCCACAAGAAGATATCATTTATACTTTAGACGTTACCAATAGCGATGGATGTATCGCCACACGGACAGTCAGGATTATAGTCACACCATCTTGTGTCACTGATATTCCTACCATTCCCAATGCATTTACCCCTAATAATGATGGTATCAATGATTTTTATACACTTGGAGACATAGATTTTTGTGGTCCTATGATTTTTACAGTTTACAATAGATGGGGCAATCAAGTTTATCAGATGGTAGATTGGGATAATAAATGGGATGGGTATAGTAATAATCTAGGTGAATTGCCGCAAGGGACGTATTATATTTCCATTGAATTTGTGTCAGAAGGTGTGATACGTGTGGGATTTGTAGATCTAAGAAAAAAATAATACCGATGAATCGAATAATAGTCATTTTATACTTTTTATGTATTTCGATAGCGGCTTTTACACAGCAAGATGCCATGTTTACTAGATATACTTTTGTCAGCAATATGCTTTACAATCCTGCTTCTACGGGTCGCACGGATGGCATCTTGACATCACTCGCTTATAGGACGCAATGGGCAAAAATCGCAGGTGCGCCGAGTACGATTGCATTAGCAGTGGAATCATCTCTAAATAATGGACGTGCAGGTTTGGGTCTAAATATTTTTAGGGACAAAATCGGTTTTGATATGCACACAGGTATTCAAGCGAACTATGCATATAGAATTCCAATCTCAAGTAAATATGTCTTATCACTTGGCATCAAAGGTGGCGCGAGTATTATATCTAGTGATTTTGCGGATGTTATCACTCCAAATCCAGGTCAAATCGACCCAATTTACAGTGAAAATATTCAGGTAGTTGTGCCAAAAGCTGGTTTTGGCCTTTTTTTACATAATGACAAAAGCTATGTTGGTTTTTCAGTACCTGCTGTTATTTCTTCGATACCCGAAGGTCGGTTTACGTACGAAGATGATGCTGCATACTTGAACCATCATTATTATTTTACGACAGGTCACGTATTTGATATTCCAAACACAGATTTACAGTTGAAACCATCAGCTTTTATAAAATATCATCCTACTGCACCACTTCAGGTCGATCTTAATGCGCAGATGTGGTACAAAGATGTCTTTTCATTTGGTTTAGGGTATCGAACAGGAGACGCCATTTCGGGAATGTTTGATTTGGCACTTACCAAAGATATCGTATTTAGTTATGCATATGATTATACTTTTTCGGATTTTCGAGTGATAGCAGATGGTGCTCATGAGTTTGTTTTGTTATATACATGGAGAAAAAAAGAAGTGCGTGTGCCGTCTATCCACAAATTCTCAACTTTGTCAAGATTTTAGCATTATGAAGGAAATGAAGAAGTTTAGAATTTTAGTTTTTTTGAGTTTGGTGTTATTTTCATTACAAATGTCTGCTTCAGACTGTATAAAAGGTGATAAAGCATTTGAATTGATGCAATATCATAAGGCCATTACAGAATATGAAAAATGTTTGAAAGATGATAAATCAAATCTTAAAACCATTGAGCAACTAGCTGACAGTTATCGAATTTTGGATAATTATGCCAAAGCTGCTGAATATTATCAAAGGATTTTAAAGGAAAAATCTACTTCTCTAAAAGCTAAATATTGGTATGCTTCTTCTTTGTTGGCATCTGACCAAACAGAACTTTGTAGAAAATTTGTGGACTCCATGTCGATGCGCTATCCAAAAGATGCTGATTTTTTGCGTTTACAATCTTCCTTACAACACTTAAGAGAAAAAGAAACATACAATATCTCAAAACCAACATTTAATACCGTAGAAGCAGATTATGCAGCAGTTGTGTGGCGAGATAAGGTCGTCTTTAGTTCTACCCTTATCGGGAAAAAGGACTTATTTACAGGTCAGGCTTATTCATCTTTGATGGTTTTTGATTCTGCAAATAATGTGATGTCTGAGTTTGCACCCGAACTTTTTTCAAAATATAACATCGGTAGCACGTCGTTTAGTACAGATGGAGAGATCATGTATTTCACAACAAATAGTACCAAAACCAATAAAAAAAGTACTGCTACGCTTAAGATCATGCAGTCAAAAAGAGAAAATGAAAAATGGACCGAACCAATTCC
>JBGSOH010000237.1:0-5644 GCA_041739205.1 Saprospiraceae bacterium | reverse complement strand
CTGGCCATGGGAAAAAATAAATACACCTGATAGGGTAGTAAATAAGGCTAATAAACCTGTCATTATAAGTCAAGTAGGTTGGGCGGGAATAGTGTTAGGTAGGTTAGATATTTATTTTGAAAGAAATAAAAAAGACACTTGTGTCACTTGCAAAAACTTGATGGTAAGTAGCTAAATATTCTCTCAATACTTTATTAATTATAAAAATTAATAAGATTTAAAGCATTGACTAATAGTGAGTATTGTAATACAGAAAATGATATCTATCATTTTGATATTGAATTACTTATGTGGATAAAAAAAAAATAAAAATTAATGCGATTAAACTTTTTTATGATGAAAAAATTAGAGACTTTTGCACCACTCCCAAATTTTTGATCCCGAATTGATTAAGGACGAGTGAAGCCGATTAACCGTTTTTTTTATTGTCAATTGGCTAGGTTGAGTGAGCATATTAATTAAACAATTTGAATTTTATTAATGGTAAAGGATCATTTACTTGTTTGGAATAACTGTCTGAATGTGATACGGAAGAGTATCGAAGCTCAACCTTTTAAAACTTGGTTTGAGCCTATCAAATCGGTAAAGTTACAGAATGACGTTTTAACTATACAAGTACCAAATAAATTCTTTTATGAATGGCTAGAAGAGCATTATGTAGAAGTTATCAAAAAAGCAGTTAAACAAGAATTGGGATATAGTGGACGACTTGAATATAATATTTTAGTAGAAAACCACAGAAAAATTGGAAACGAAACATCTGCAAAAAGTATTAAGATAGATAATGAAGAGTCTAAATTTATTAACCCTTTTGTAATTCCTGGGATTAAAAAGATAAAAATAGATCACCAACTTAATCCACTGTACACTTTCGAAAATTTTGTAGAGGGTGATTGTAATAAATTTCCTGGCTCAGCTGGTATGGCAATTGCTAAAAAACCAGGTGGTACAGCTTTTAATCCACTAGTCATCTATGGAGATGTAGGTTTAGGGAAAACCCATCTTTCTCAAGCAATAGGTAATGAGATTTTGAGCAAATATGAAGATAAACAAGTACTGTATGTCACAACAGAAAAGTTTACTAATCAAGTAATACAAGCTATAAAGACAAATGCTGTCAATGATTTTATGAATTTTTATCAGATGATTGATGTATTAATCATTGATGATATTCAGTTTTTATCTAATAGACCTAAGACACAAGAAATATTTTTCAATATATTCAATCAATTACATCAGACTGGTAAACAGATTATACTAACGTCAGATAGAGCACCAAAAGACCTTGTGGATGTCGAAGCGAGATTGATATCTAGATTTAAATGGGGCTTAGTGGCAGATCTTAAAGCACCAGATTTTGAGACTAGACTTCGTATCTTAGATAAAAAGATAGAAAAAGAAGGACTAGAATTGCCTCAGGAAATAAAGGATTATATTTGTAGTCATATTAAGAATAATATCAGGGAGTTAGAAGGTGTTATAATTTCATTAGTAGCTCAGTCAACCCTGAATAAGAGAATGATAGACATGAAACTGGTTAAAGAAGTCATCAGACAATTTGTATCTCAAGTAGATAGAGAGATTTCTGTAGACAATATTAAACTTTTAGTTGCCAAATATTTTGACGTACCTGTTGAAAAGCTTCATAGTAAAACAAGATTGCGCAATGTGGTCATGGCTAGACAGTTATCGATGTATTTAGCCAAGAACTATACTAATAGTTCCTTGAAGATGATTGGTGATAGTTTTGGTGGTAGAGATCATAGCACAGTTATACATTCACTAAAAGCAGTCCAAGACATGATGGACACAGATCTTTTATTTAAGGATAAAGTAAATGCTTTAGTAAAAAAAGTTCAAACTACTCTTGTAAATATTTGAATGATTATATATACAAATTATATTATTTGTATATCTTTGCGACTTCAAAAAATAATCCAAATTTTATGAAATATATTGTATGTTTTTTAATGATTGGTTTGTTTAGTTTTGGTTGTAAAAACAAAGGTGGTTACGATACCAAAGATGGTGAGTTAACTTGGTTAACTATAGAACAAGCAAGTGAAATTGGTCAAGGAAGTAATGATAAAAAATTTCTTGTTGACGTTTACACTGATTGGTGTGGTTGGTGTAAAGTGATGGACAAAAAAACATTTACAGACCCGGAACTGATAAAGTATTTAAATGACAACTTTCATGTTGTGAAGTTTAATGCGGAGCAGAAAGAGCCAGTAAATTATAGAGGCAAAACATATGAGTGGATGCAAAGTGGTCGTAATGGGGTCAACACCTTAGGTATAGAATTACTAAATGGAAGACTAAGTTATCCTACATTAGTTTATCTAGATTCAGACCTTCAGCCGATAACGGTATCTGCTGGATATAAAACTCCTGAGCTACTTTTAGCAGAGCTTAAGAATTTGAAATAATAATAGGGATATTAGCTCAGTTGGTTTAGAGCACTACCTCGACAAGGTAGGGGTCACTGGTTCGAGTCCAGTATGTCCCACATAAAAATCTGATTTTGACTTAGTTAAGTGTAGGTCAAATCTTTTTTAAAAATAATTTTCATTTCTATTTGTTTAATACATTTGAGAGTTATATCTTTGCGTCACTTTTAAAGAAAGGCATTAAAAGTTAAAGAAATTTAAGGAATTGTTTACCTAGAATTTCCAGTTCATAGAGAGAATTGTTCTTGTAATATTCTCGCTGGTGGGGTGGGTGAGTGGCTTAAACCAACAGTTTGCTAAACTGTCGTACTGGAAACGGTACCGGGGGTTCGAATCCCCCCTCCACCGCTTGATTAGCATAGAAAAGAGAACATAAACATATACGGGGCGTAGCGCAGTTCGGTTAGCGCGCCTGGTTTGGGACCAGGAGGCCGCAGGTTCGAATCCTGCCGCCCCGACATCAGAGAGTTCAATCTTAACTAGGTTGGACTCTTTTTTTTTGAACTAAAGCTAAGTCAAATAAAAATGAATACAGTTTATATTCTATATTCTAAACTACTATCAAAATACTATGTAGGTTTTACTTCTATGTCAGTTAGTGATAGATTAGCACGTCACATGCAAGATCATGGTGGATTTACATCAAAAGCAAAAGATTGGGAGATCATGCACATGGAAGTATATGCAGAAAAAAGAGAAGCCTTACAAATGGAAAAGATAATAAAGAAACGAGGTGCACGAAGATACCTAGATCAAAAAGATGGAAGTAATTTGTAATAATTTAATGACTTTGTTTGTGTAGCGCAGTTCGGTTAGCTCGTCACGCATTTGTAGTGGCTGCTATAGGTTCGAATTCAGTTGTTAAAGTTGGGGTTGGTTTATAATGTTATCTTTTAGGTCAAAAAGTACTAAGACTAAAAGTGGAATAAGTTTTAGGTAGGCACAACGATATTCTTATATGGCTATTATTGAATGCTACCTTATATTGTTTTTATTCATCCAAGCTGCAAATGCATTTGCATTCTTTACGTGATCTGAATAAGTTACTGCAAATGCATGAATACCGCTATTATCTGCTTTGGCACAGAAAAACATATACTCATGATCTTCAGCGTTGATTACGGCTTCAAGACTTGCTAAGGATGGCATACAAATAGGTCCAGGTGGTAAACCATTGTACATGTATGTATTATAAGGTGAATCATATTCTAAATGTGAGTATAAAACTCTTTTAAGGTCGAATTCTCCTACAGCATATACTACTGTTGGGTCGGCTTGCAGTTTTTCGCCTACTTTTAATCTATTGAGATAAACACCTGCAATGGTTGGTCTTTCTGGGTCATAATTACTTTCTTTCTCTACTACGGACGCTAGGATATAAGCATCAGTTTTAGAAAGATTCCATTTTTTTAATTTTTCTACTCTTTCTTCTGTCCAGAATCTTTCATATTCTTTAGCCATTCTTGTCACAAATTTTTCAGGAGTTGTCGTCCAAAACATCTCGTATGTGTTAGGAATGAATAGTGTCAAAAAATTATCTTGATTAAGATTATACTTAGTTGGCGTTTCAGGTTTCAGAAAATGTGTCAGAAAACCTAAAGAATCTGTCTCAAAGTACCTTGACGCTTTACCAGCAAGATCACTTATTTTTCTAATGTTATTGATGACCACTTGTGATGGCGTTTGGTCTCCAGATCTTAATGTGGTTATCAAATCTTTATTGGACCATCCATTTTGGAGTTTATATCGACCAGCGGGTACCTTATCCTTATTATATCCCAAAATGGTCGACACTCGTTCAAAAGAATTAATATCGTTTAAGTAATTATTCTGTAAGAATATTGTTTTGACATCATAAAAAGATGCATCACTAGGTATTTCTACAAATGCAGTTTTGGTTGAAAGTTTTACATTTGCATTCCATAATGCTCTGCCTACAAAGAAATACCCAA
The DNA here is from genome assembly GCA_041739205.1 of Saprospiraceae bacterium. GTDB lineage: Bacteria > Bacteroidota > Bacteroidia > Chitinophagales > Saprospiraceae > OLB9. The sequence goes on along the minus strand of JBGSOH010000237.1, from coordinate 1,242 downwards.
GTAAAGCAACAATGGCTGAAACAGCAATAAGTATTAAAATTACTTTTTTTGACATATTTTTTAAATGCGTATTCTATTAATATTGTTCATCAGAATTAGGGAAATCGCCTGATTTAACATCGTCTATGTATTGCTCCACTGCGACTTTGATAGTATCATATAAGTTCAAATACCTTCTTAGGAATCTAGGGTTAAAGTCTTTTGTGAGCCCAAGGACGTCGTGAACTACTAAAACCTGTCCGTCCGTCCCATTACCCGCTCCTATGCCTATTACGGGTATGTGCAATGCTTCTGATACAAGTTTGCCTAAGCTTGCTGGGATTTTTTCTAATACTAAGGCGAAACAACCAGCTTCTTGAAGTAATTTCGCATCACTAATTAATTTCTGAGCTTCTGCTTCTTCTTTAGCCCTTACAGAATATGTACCAAATTTATAAATACTTTGGGGTGTTAATCCTAAATGTCCCATGACAGGCACACCTGCTGATAAAATCCTTCTTACAGACTCTTCTATCTCAGAACCACCTTCCAGTTTTACGGCGTGTGCCCCTGACTCTTTCATGATAGCTATAGCTGAGTTAAGCGCTTTTGTACTATTTCCTTGATAGGACCCAAATGGCAGATCGACAACAACAAAAGCTCTCTCCACTGCTCTAATGACTGATTGTGCATGATAAATCATTTGCTCAAGTGTAATGGGAAGGGTCGTTTCGTGGCCCGCCATAACATTAGATGCTGAATCCCCTACTAATAATATATCTATTCCAGCAGCATCGAGTATACGTGCCATAGAATAATCATACGCCGTCAACATGGATATTTTTTCTCCTTGTTCCTTCATGGCGTGCAATACATGTGTCGTAATTCTTTTGATATCTCTTTTAGCTACAGACATTTCTGGTTTTTAGATAATGAATAAAATACTAATAATGTATAAGATCAAACAAACTGATATTACCTAATTTAGTATAAATCAATGCAAATGTCTAAAATTTAAATACATTCTGAAATTATTTTGCACTTTTGTCGTCAAAGATTTTAAAATCTAGCTAATAATCCAATTAATAGCGGATTTTGACATATAAATTATGAACTATAAATTGGAGAGTGTAAAAAATAATGTGTAAACTCCAGAGAAGAAAAATTAGGCATTTTCTAAAAATTGATCAAAGATAATAAGAATTTGATTATGAATTATGCCAAAGTCACGAATCGGCTTTGTCCATTTTGATTGAATTTGGT
>JBGSOH010000217.1:0-6107 GCA_041739205.1 Saprospiraceae bacterium | reverse complement strand
ATTTAAACCATCAAAACATTGATTCGTAATAGCATTCAATGCTGAACAATCTGGTCCAAAATCAAAGACATTCATAAATGGTGTACCAGACCCTGAGTATGCCGTATAAGTGAAATCCATAGTAGGTTGTTGGCCAGCTATACCAGGTGCTGTAAATGTGTACCATGAAGTTTCTTCAGCATTAAAATTACAAGCTCCAAATATTTCACCTGGTGGAAGTGTTTCTGGACAAGCATTAATGGTGGATGAGGTAAATGGTAATGAAACACACAAATCTGATGAACCAATGACGATTTGACTAGCATCAGTACAAAAATCGTTAACGGGTCCAGCATTATTTCCTTGTGTAGCTGTGATTGTATAGGTATTCGCATTGGCAGCAGATGTACCTACCATAATCTGATATGTTCCGGGCGGCAAGCAATTAAACTCAACAGTTCCATCTCCATTACATTCTTCATTGATCACGACTTGATTACATGGATTGAGAGCATCATAGATGGCAATGGATGGAGATGTAAGCCCAGTTACTAAGATTGAAATTCTATCAAATCCAGGATCTAAAGTAAATGAATACCATAAACTATTGGTTACAGGTGAACCGCCACATGTATTGTCTTCCGTTGCACAGTTGTTATCTTGATTGTTTAATGGAACAGCATCACTAAGCGAAACACTTGTAAAACCTGGCAAACAAGGATTATCATTTGGTATAAATTGATTGTATCTGATGTCAAAGTTGACATTGCCCTGTGCTCCTTGGGTACCTATTGCGATATAATAAGTAACACCAGCATTTACCAAAATAGGGGTGCCATTGGTGCCATTTCCAGAAAGGCAACTTCCTCCTGCAGGAATCAGACCAGGGCCTGGATTTGGACATGATTCAAAAACCGTCAGATTTGTGGAAGCAGAAATATTTTCTATTTCTATAGACACCGTATTAGGTAGAGGTGGCGTGAAAGAATACCAAACTACTGACTCAGATGAATAGTCAAAAGCACAGCCGGGCACTAAAAACTCTTCTGGACAGGAGCCAATAGTTGTAATAGGTGTCGTAGTGAAAAAATCACAAATTGGGTTATCTGGTATAGGTTGGGCATTTATGCACAGATCATTAGGCGCAGTCGTGTTTATTTGGCTTACTATAATATTGAAAGGTCCAGCATTGGCAGTTGAGGATGAAACGAAAACGCGAATTTGTTGTGGAACTGGACAATCGATGATGACTTGAGATGAACAACTGCCAGATACATCTGTAAGTAGGGTAGCACAGTCAGCTTCATATATTTGCATGACACCACCTACTAGACTAGTGCTTATTTCCAATGATGCTACACCACCCGGAATTGTAAAACTATACCATACGGATGCTTCATCACTATCTCCACCACATGCAGCAACATCAGCGGTAGCACATAAATTAGTCAATCCATTGTTATTTCCTTGATTTATGACTGTTGGGTTGGTGCAAAGATCATTCGTAGGCAAGATTGATTTTTCTGTAATTTCAATAGTAAAAGGACCTTCAAAGCCTAATTGTCCAGCTACAAGTAGAAAATAAGCTGTATTTGGTGTCACTACTATGTCTTCGAGTGTACCATCGGTTGTACAACTTCCTACGAGTGGCGTACCAGCACAAGATGTAAATAATCCGAAATCTACTGCCAATCCTGAAATAGTTACATCTAGAAAATTAGTAGATGCATTAGTTGTAAAACGATACCAAGTGGCAGGGCCTTGTGAAAAGTCACAACCACCAAAATTAAATGATGATGGTTCTGGACAAAATCCTGTATTATCACTATTAAACGCATTTGGATTTTTGCATAGAGGTTCGGTCAATGTTAGTGATTCACCCATGGCGCAAAGATCATTTCCAGTTTGTAAACTTTCTGTAATGGTTAGTGAAAAAATACCAGCATTTGCATCAAGTGATGAAACAAATATTTTTATAGTTTGTGGTAACGGGCAGTCTATGGTAACATTATTTGTACATGAATTATTAACATCCATTAAAGGCGTAATACAATCATTTTCATACACTTGAATAACACTGTTGGGCAAGTCTGAAACCAAATTTATAGTTGAAATTCCAGGACCAACAGTATATTCATACCACACTGAAGCTTCGTTGGCATTGCCAGTACAAGGTGTCAAGTCTTGACTAGAACACACATTTGTTAAGTTTGCATTTGTACCTGATGTAACTGTTGTCGGACTTGCACAATCATCATTAGTCAGATTTGATTGAAATAAAGTAATACCAAAGGGACCGGCATTGACAAGATCATTAATTATTCTCACTTTGTATGTTCCGGGTGTAACCGATACACATTGATTACCTAAACCGCTGCTGAATATTATTTGCTCATTAGCACCCAAACAATTATCATAAATTGCTACAATGGTATTAGTATTTGCCATATTGTCAAATATAATCCTTACCCTATTATTCGGGGCTACAACAGTAAATTCGTACCAAACATCAACCCAAGGAACAGTAATGCCAACTGGTGGCGCAATAGTAGCACCTTCATCATTTTGTCCTAGTGTCGTTCCCGCATCAGAAACACTATTCATTAATATTGAAGATAAAGTATTAGCACAATCATCTTCTCCTTGGAGAACGCTGGCAGAATGTCTAATAAAACCTAAAAAAGGAAAGTCGGATATATCCCTTTTTTCTTGGGAAAGACCTTGTTTTGTATTGTTATTTATGGTTTCAACTTTACTAATCGAATTTAGACTTAGTATAGATTGAGAAATCAAAAAAAAGTAAATACAGATAAATAAGGATAAAAGTAAACTTCTCACAAATCAAAAGTTTTGAATTATACAATCAACTCAAAGAGACTTGAGTCATTCAATAACAAAGTAATTGTAAAGTGGGAACTTACTATTAAATACCAAATAATTAAACGTGTTTATTTGGATAACATATTGTAAAGGTATGGTTTAAGGTTTATCCAACCAAATATTATTGTTATTTTAATCGTTTTCTAATATACTTACAAAATCTTATTATTTCGTTTTTCGACGAGTGCAATAATATTATTTTGTTTAATGTGAGATTACGACAAAATAGTTTATTTTAGTAGGGTCAATCTAGCAGTTCCAAATAATATTTTTTTTTGAAAGTAAAATGAATTCGTCGAAATTTCAATTCTACATATGTGTGCAAATAAAATTTTTCCTTTTCAAAGACTTTTTTTGGAAGTTATGATTTAAATGATTTGTTTTACGCTTTATTAGGTATATTTAACCATTTTAAAGTACACAAATTATGGCGCTTCATTGGAAAATTTTGTTGGGAATTATTCTTGGACTTGTCTTTGGGCTGATAGCGTCGTTTTTTGGGATACAAAGTTTTGTTATCGATTGGATAAAGCCATTTGGAACAATTTTTATTAATTTACTTAAGCTTATTGCTATACCTCTTATATTAGTTTCATTGATTAAAGGGTTAGTGGACCTCAAAGATATAAGTAAATTTAAAGTAATGGGAATAAGGACCTTTATGGTATATGTTTCTACCACAATCATAGCTGTTTCTATTGGGTTGTTAATGGTCAATATTATCACGCCGGGTGATAGTGTAAGTCCTGATACGATCACTCAATTGACAGGACAAGCAGAATCTGACATGAAAGTCAAAATTGAAAATGCCGCGACTACTTCATCTACTGGACCGCTACAATTTTTAATTGATATGGTGCCTGATAATTTTTTTAAAGCTGCAAGTGGTAATTTTAATATGCTTCAAGTCATCTTTTTTGCGATCTTTTTTGGTATTTCACTTTTATTAGTTGATAAAAAGGTTGGACAACCTGTAATAGACTTCTTTAATGGACTCAATGAAGTCATCATGAAAATGGTAGATCTTATTATGTTGATGGCACCTATTGCAGTTTTTGCTTTATTGAGTGCATTGATCGTAGAGATAACCAATCCTGACCTTTTTGTGGCGCTGATTTGGTATATGATCACGGTATTGTTAGGCTTGATTTTGATGATATTCTTTTATGGACTCGTGGTGTTTTTTTATGTTAAAAAATCACCTTTGGAGTTTTACAAAGCGATCGCACCTGCACAGTTATTAGCCTTTTCTACCAGCTCGAGTGCAGCGACATTACCAGTAACTATGGAAAGAGTAGAAGAGCATTTGGGTGTGGACAAGGAAGTGAGTAGTTTTGTTTGTCCACTTGGAGCGACCATTAATATGGACGGCACAAGTCTTTACCAAGCAGTTGCAGCTGTTTTTATCTGTGAGGCATTAAATTTTGAATTGACTTTTGCTGTTCAATTGACTATAATCTTGACCGCTACATTGGCTTCTATTGGCTCTGCAGCAGTTCCGGGGGCAGGTTTGATTATGCTGGTGGTGGTTTTAGAGTCACTAGACTTACCAGCGGAAAGTATGGCCATCGGATTGGCGCTTATTTTTGCTGTGGACAGACCACTAGATATGTGTAGGACAATTGTCAATATAACTGGAGACTGTATGGTAGCGCTTGTAATAGGTAAATCCTTAAATAAAATCCATGAGCCAAAACCGAAAAACTGGGATGATAATTATGTTTCGTAAATTCAACTAACAAGATCGTACATTAGCGTATGTTTAGATTTTTATTGCCTTATAATCAATATCTTATGAACCTGACTGCAAAATAATCTCATTGTTTAGTTCACTAAACTCTTTAATTCTTTTAACGTCTGAACCATTACGAATTGATTAGCAACTAAGAAAATATTTAAACATACTCTTAAATAAAAAGCCATTTTTCAGAGGAGTAAAAAATGGTTTTTATTTATAAGGAAAAAAATATTAAGGTTTTATTTCTTCTTTTGTCTTAACACTAATGAAGTCAGTCATATCGTTTTTTTGGAAATCCATACCCATATCCGCAAGCTCTTCAAATATAATTTTGCCAGACAATATGAAGTAAACATTAACGTCTGGCGTATTTACTTGTGCATAGATCTTATTAAGGAACTTGCCACTTTCGAGACCATACAACTTTACTTTTTGATTTTTATTTTTAACATCAATTAGGAGATCAAATTTATCTCGAGATAAAACAGTCGCTATCTTAGATTTGTCGCTGCTTTCTATATCTTTTTTATTTTCAAAAAGGAAGACTTCCACTGTTTCGATGGTACTTTTTACATTTGGATTGGATTCATTTAGCATTTTTAATGCATCACCCGTAAAATTTACAGCAAGTACGCCATCGTCATTTTTATATTTTCTGAATACTTGATCGATATTTTTTTGCGCATTTGTTTGTAATGCGAAGATTCCAAGTATGATAATGAGTAAAGATTTTAAGCTCATGGTTTTGATTTTTAAATTTAAATAATTTATGGTTTAATTATTTTGAAGGAATGTTTTTTTTGATATCAGCAAATGAGATATTTTTTAAATCATCTGGGTGGAAATCAGTTTTCAGATGAATACAAGCCAAATCACTGCCGTCAGCGCTCAAAATGACAATGTTTTTGATCACATCTTTTTTTTCTTGTACCATGATTTTGAGATGTTGATCTTCAGACCGTAAGCTGATATATTCATCAAACTGATCTTTATCTTTTACACTTTTTATAAAATTATTGACGATGGCACTGACATTAAATTTAGATTCATCTAGCGTGGTAGTGGCAATTCTGATGGATTTGATGTGTTTTGCAATCTTAATCAAATCCATGTTTTTTAGTTCATCATCGCCGCGTTCAGCTATTTTTAGCCCAAGATAAAGTGCCCAACCAGGTATTTTTATACCTTCATAATACTCTGTTTTTTTTATCTGTTTGATGATATTATTAACAGACTTCTGGCTAAATAAATTTGGAACGAAACCCAGTGAACATATGATAAAGATAAATAAATATTTCATTTTTGTTTGACTTTTGTGGTGAAACCAATTATTTCTTTTTATTCACTTTCTCAAGGTGCTCGGCACCATCGATGTCTAATTTTTTAGCGAGTTTTGATATTTTTGCTAGGTCAATATTTCCCACAAAACTCATCATTACAAAATCATCTTTGCCGCCAACCAAAAGCAATAATTCGGAAATTATTCCATTAGTTTCTTTAGTCACAAATC
>JBGSOH010000138.1:0-19714 GCA_041739205.1 Saprospiraceae bacterium | reverse complement strand
AAGGTGGTAGGTACCTTTACTAAAAGTAAAGATATCCTGAACTTCGTAAAAAATAATACAGTCGATGTTATCATTTCAGACTTACTAACTGATGAAGAACTAGGTACCGATTTGATATTTATGTTAAGGAAAAATGCACCTGAGTCCATAATCATTGTGTATAGTGCCGTAACCCTTGACTTTATAAAAGAAAGCTGCGTGGAAGCAGGTGCAGACCTATGTATCAGCAAAACTGACCACATAGACAACTTACATCAAGGTATCCAAGACATATTAGAAGCAATAAGTATCGAAACTGAAATACCAATCAAAAAAAAGCCCTACAATCTATCCCTTACCATAAAAGAAAGAATCATCATCGACTGCATGATAAAAGGTATGTCATCGCCAGAAATTGCTGAAAAACTTGGTTTATCACACAACACGATCAACAATCAAAAAAATCATATGATTAAGAAGTTTGATTGTAACAGCAGCACCGAACTGGTGGCAAAATTGTTTAGGCAAGGTTTTTTAAAGATGTAGGTGGGAAGAATTGCTTGAATTGGTGAATTGCTTGATTTGGCAATTTGGTAATTTGGTTGATTTGCTAATTTGGTTGATTTGCGGAATTGCTTTTATAGTGGTAGCTTCGCATTATGCAGGAAATCTACTTATCCCCTAACCCCATCTCACGCTAAAGCAGTGACGCGGTCTTAAAAAAGCAGGAGAACTTTGCATTGTTGTTATAGGTACGGCGATTGGTTTTTTGGGCAGGACTACGTTCCTTACAAAAATCACATAATAATAACATGAACTTATCAGAAAAAATAAAGCTAAAAAGGAGCTTATCTATGACATTTCGATCGTCGCAGTTTGCAACTGCGATGCGCTATTTCAAGCATTTTTAATGAATTGTCTTCAAGATTTCTAAAAAAAAGCATCTATGTCTTAAGTCTTGTTATCATTAATAAGTTGATATATTAAAATTAATATGATGCTGAATTACAAAACTTGTCCAGCTTTAGCAGGATTCATAAAATATAAGATCGCAATTGATAGCCGTGAACATCGCAGGAAGATCGAGTTTAAACACTATTTTTACACTTTCCTTTATCTTTCTGAAAGATCAAGTTTACAATTCCTTTATTACCGTTTCATTTTGAAAGTATGTCACCAAAGCAAACTAGAAGATCAGCGAATCAAATGTGACTACTTTCGTACTAAACTACGTGATAACCAAATCAAGTAACTTGATCACTGAATCAAGTTCAACAACTGTTGAATCAAGTAACGTGATCACTGAATCAAGTTCAACAACTGTTGAATCAAGTAACGCGATGACGAAATCAAGTAACGCGATCACTGAATCAAGTTCAACAACTGTTGAATCAAGTAACGCGATGACGAAATCAAGTAACGCGATCACTGAATCAAGATCAACACCTGTTGAATCAAGTAACGCGATGAAGAAATCAAGTAACGTGATCAGCGAATCAAGTTCAACAACTGTTAAAGCAAATAACGCAATCACTGAATCAAATTCAACAACTGTTGAAGCAAAGGGAGTGTAGGAGAGTGTAAGAGAATGTGAAAAATAATGTGTAAACTCGAGAGAAGAAAAATTAGGCATTTTCTAAAAATTGAGGAAGTGCAGAATACTTTGTATAAAGTCCCTAATCAGACAAGGATTATTTCAATACTGTGATAGAACCAATGATTAACTTAGTCTTTCCATTAACCGAAATTTCAGAAATGAATTGATAAACCCCATTGTCAACATAGTTCCCATTGAAAGTCCCATCCCATGCATTATCCGCATTATTTATCTGAAGATTTCGTTTCTGAAAAACTAAATTTCCCCACCTATCGTAAATTTTTAGAAAAGAAATAGTTGTATCGTTTCTAGGGTCTGTTTTTAAGTAAAATAAATTATTACCGGTATAACTATTGATTGATAATATATTTGGGAAAAATATTTCTTCACTTGGTAAAACTTCAACTAATACAGACTTTGTTAATTGACAAGTTCCATTGTAAATTGTCAATGTAAACTCTTGCGTTCTTGGGGGAGATACTTTTGCATTCAATTGATTTGGGTCTTTAATAAATTCAATAGGTATCCATGCAAAACTATCTATCTCAGATGGATAAATTAAAGGCATAAACATTGCTGATCCACCTTTAGGTATGGGTGGAATTTCAGGCAAGTCCATTTCTAAATCTATAATCTTCTCAATTATAATTTCTTTATAAGTCGAACATCCTAATGAATCTTTGACCAACACATTAAAGCTTTGCGATGATAAGTCTTTGAAAGATGGAGACAATTGAAAAGTTAGTTCATCCAAAGTATATTGATAAGATCCCGATCCTCCAGTAACATTTATGATTTCAAGTTTACCTAATTCTGTACATGTCTCATTATATCCGACCAAATCGAACGCTATGGGTGCTACAGTACCTACAAATATAGAATCCTGCAACTTACAATTTCGATCATACTCAATCGTGTAACAATACCAACCTTGTCCCAATCCTGTATATTCAAAATTATTTAACCCAATATTACACCACATGAAATCAAAAGTTTCGTTCGTAAAAAAACCACTTATTTGATTAATCTTGATACTTCCAGTCAAACTATCTTGACAATGAACAAGTTTGACATCTAGGTCTAAATCTAAATTTAAACAGGGGCATGGTGGCTCAATTATTTCAAAACTAACACTATCCAAACATGCTGAGGTATTTATAACTCTTGTAATTAAATGGTACATTCCACTCTCTACATCTTGAATATTACTTACGGATAACCATGTCAGTCCATTGTCAATGGTGAATTCAGTATTAGGGTTATCCATATTTATTTTAATTTTACCATCATTTGATATACATGTTGTTGGTTGGGTAATATCTATACTCAATATTATTGGTTGCTTTAAAGAATCTATGATTACCAAATCACTTACAAAACAGTCAACAGCATTTTTATTCCTTATAATAGCTTGATAATCTCCCGATGCTAGATTAGTAAAAACCGAAGTGTCACTCCAGCTAATACCATTATCTATGGAATATTCCAAAAATTCTCCTTCAGCCATTATTATTATCTCACCATCATCGAGTCCACAATCTGAAGGGTTTTCCTTAACTATATCTTTAATGCTTGGCAATGATGGACTTTTAATATTTACTATTGTATCATCTTTACAATTCAATAGTGATGAAGATGACACTACAATCTGATAGTTTCCAAAAGGCAAATTTGTGAATTGTGCACTCTGCTGAAAAGTCAATCCATTATCGATAGAGTAAATTAAATTTTGACCTGTTGCATTTATCATTATGCTTCCATCGCCAGAAGTACAAGTAGTAAGATCAGTAATTTCAATAGCTATGATCTCCGTTTTCTGCGCAGCATTAAGTTCAAACGTTGTAGATGTTTTACAATTTTTTTTCAAGCTATTTCTTACAAATATATTATAATTTACAGCCGCAAGGTTCTGGAAAGTAGGACTACTTTGATAGGTTACATCATCCAGTGAATATTCAAGATTTTCGCCCACAGCGTTACAAGTAACAGCTCCATTATTTATTACACAATCAGTTAGGTCTGACACTTGTACAGATATGATTGATGGAAAGTCAGGCTCGCGTATTGTGCCTATTAAAGAATCTATACAAGTCTTATTTTCCTGGATTCGAAAATGTATTGTATAATTTCCTGGAGCAAGATTATTAAACATTGGCAAAGATTGCCAAGAACTGCCGCCATTTATAGAAAACTCATCATTACTTTTAGGATTCAAAACAGTAATGATGCCATCGTTAATTTCACAATTGCTTGGATCAGCTACATCTAAAGAGAGATGTGAAAATGAAATAATAGGAATTTCGATCATTATAATTTCATGACAATTAATGTTGCTGGGCACAAAGGTATTTCTCAAGACTGGCCTATTAATGGATGAAATATCAATATTGGGATTGCCCCAAGTACCGGTAATATTATTTTCGGAAACATTTATAAAATCCAATACTGTGTTAGTGTAACAAACATGCTCAGGAAATGTGAATTCTGGTTTTAAGAAATTATAAACTTCAAATACAACTGCTATTGGGATATAACAATCTCTATAAAAAACATCAGGTGTAAAAATTGAAACAAAACTTGGACCAATTATGGAAGGTACAATCGTTCTCTCTGTCCATACTCCCGAAACACCATCAAGCGAAATCAATGGAAGATCAAATGGGGCATCAGAAATACAAATCTTGGTTGTTATGTCAAATGCTGGAACTACAAATTCTTTTATTTCTATGGATGTTTTAAATGTATCAATACAGAATTCATCAGAAATAAAAGTAATTGGCAAAATACCTAATGTCAAAGTATCGGTATTAACCCTATTTATATTCCAAAAACCAGATATAGAATCTAATGAAAATTTTGGTAGTAAATAAATACCGAATTTTTTACAAAGTGCATTGGGTATTGAAAAATTAAGCTGTTCAGGCTCCACCACAATGAAATTAATAATAGTGTCCATCGAACATGAAGGAGAAATATCAATGAAACGCCATCTGCTACTAAATTTTTTTCCTACAATTGTATCAATTCTAATTTCCTGTGGCGTCCAATAACCTTTTATGCCATCCACCGAAATGGAATCCAAAACAATAACTTCATTTGTTGCACAAATCCTCGTATCGAAAACAGGGCAGTTGTTATAGCCTTTAATGGATGAAAATTCATTCATTACTGTGTAAGAAGTTACGGATGATCCAACTGCATCTTGCGAGTAAATTTCGCAAGAATACAAAGCAAATGCTAACAACACACTTAACATTGTTCTACCAAAACCTAATAATTTAAAATGTGTAGAAAAAATCATTTGGATTGATTAAGATAAATGATACTATTTGTTAAAAAAGTACAACATGAAAAATTATACCTAGTACTTTAAACATCTCTGATTAGGCGTTAAAGGTAAGACAAAGAAAGGACTCACATTTTACAACATTATAATATTAATGAATAATTAATGTAATGTGACAATCATTTTTTAAATACTAAAAAGCCACACTTGTTTTCACAAGTGTGGCTATAAAATAATAAATAAAATTCGAAAGTTGGGATTAAGGGGGAAATAGGATTATTTAGTTACTATCACTTTTTTAGTGCTTACAAAAGTATCATTGTAAACTTTAAGTGTATAAATACCAGATGCTAAGTTTAGAACACTCATTTCGTTGTTCATATTAGCAAGTACTTCAACTTCGTTGCTTATTGCCTTACCATTCATGTCAAATAACTGAGCTTTCGCATCTTGACCTACATTGATATTCAAGATATTTGAAACTGGGTTAGGATAAACAGTGATATCCTCAGCAGTCTCAGAAACAAGGTTTCTATCTCTTACTTCAAGTTTAACAAGGTCACCATTTAAGTATGCTTCTGTAGAAACGAAGTCTTCAGCACTTAACTTCTTACCATAAACAAGGTTGAACCTTACGGATACAGTTTTTGCGTTATTTACAAAAGAACTAGTTCCATTTGAAGTCAAACGTAAAGACTCATCAATTGGATTTACAAAAGCATATGCCTGTACATCAGATCTGTGTGATACTACCTTGTTGAACTCCAATTTAGAGTTGTCAAATGACATTGCAAAGTCAATAGAATTTACATCATCACTAGATACCATTGATACCGGTACATCTACTGTGTTATCAGCATTGTAAACTGCATTGTTAATATCAAAAACGACTTTTTTGTTAGTTCTAAGGTTTACATCTGTTACACCTGCTACTAAGTTTTGGAAGTTACCATTAGCATCTCCAAGAAGAATACCAAGATACTTGTCTTCACCGATTATTGCGCATCTTGCCCAATCAGATACTGGAGTTGGCATACAGAATGCTAATGTAGGTACGTGATCCTTATTGTAACCTGCAAAATCCCATGCTGGATAGATTGATGATACGGAGTATCTTCCATCTGCATCATTCAATATGGTCAACTCATTAACAAACAACCAATCTTTAGATAGTGTACCATTAGATACACCTGCATCAGTGTAATTCCACTTTTGTCTAAATTCAGCTATTTGCAATACTGATCTTTGGTTGATTTGTGATGCATCACCCGCAGAAACTTGACCATCCATATTTACGTCCATAGCAATCATTTGGTAGATAGAAGGTACGAATGAAGCATCATCTAATAATACCCTTCTTACCAAGAAAGCATCAAATCCATTGATAACTGATTGAACAGATGCATCGCCTACAGCAAGTGCTGAACCTCCTTGGATATCTCTTTCGATATTCAAGTTCAATTCATTGTCATTTAGGAAATGTGTAAACTCACCATTCGCATTAGGATTAACTGGATTTAAAGCTTTAACACAAGAAGCGTTTGCTCCAAAGATATTTGTTACTGGTCCTGTAAAAGGAAGAACATCATCTTGGCCCAATGCAGAATTGTCAGCCCAAAACTCTAATTTTGAATTTAAAGTTGAATCTCTGTATGTAAGGAAGCCATTTCCTCTTACAGCTCTTGGCACAACACCTGAGATGTATGATTCTTCAAGTGTATCGATATTGAATAACACTAATTCGTTAGCTGCATATGCAGGCTTCTTCAAGAATTCAACACAAATCAAATCACTGTTTGCTGGTCCAGAAAATCTTTGGCTTAAAGGAGCATTTGAATTGAAGAATACAGAAATCAACATTTCTCCAGTTGTTGTAGGCGTATTTTTGATGCTAAAAGTAGTTTCAAATAAGTTACTTGGAGCTAAGTCAGAGAATTTTCTGATTACACCTGTAGGAATAACCTTATTTTCATTATAGCTCAAAACAAGATCATAACCGATAACATTTGATACTGCTTGTAGTGATTGAATAGGAACACAGATATTAGCTTCATTACAAAGAGCAGTATCTTTTCTTACCTCATAGGCATCAGAAGGCAAAATTACTACAGTTTGAGAAGCTACACCTATGTTACCCGGAACATTATCAGTAACTTCTACTGATACTGTATATGAACCATCAAGAGTAGGAGTCCATGATGTAGAGAATGGACCTACACCTGTAAGTGCTGGACCTTGATTTACACCATTAACTTTAAATTGTGCTCCAGTAACTGTACCGTTATCAGTTGCACTTGCATTTAATGTAATTACAGTTCCTGATACTACTGAAGCAATAGTAGGGAATGTAACAACAGGTACTGGATCACCTAATACTGTAAAAGTCAAAGTTTGGCTGCTTGTGTTACCAAAAGCATCGGTAACAACTACTGCAAGTATATGTGCACCAGCAACAGCAGCGGTCCATGTTGTAGAGAATGGCGCTGAGTTGTCTGTAAAGATACTATTCGTACCATCCAAGAACTGTGCACTTACTGCACTCGCAGATGCTGTAGCATCCAAAGTAACCACTGTACCTGCAATAGCAGAAGTAGCAGGAGTTGTTGTGAAAGTAGTAACTGTAGGTCCAGTTACAACATATGATAAAGTCTGGCTGCTTGTATTACCTGCATTATCTGTAACGATGATAGCAAGCGTTTGTGTACCAGCTATGTTCGCTGCCCAAGTTGTAGAGAATGGACCTGCACCTGCTATTGAAGCACCGAGGTTAGTACCATTTACTGTGAATTGTCCGCTAACAACTGTACCATTGTCTGTAGCTGTTGCATTTAATGTAACTGATGTACCAGCTGCTTGCGGTGATGCAGGTGCAGCTGTAAATGAAGTAACTATTGGCGCGGGATCTGCACTCACTGTGAAAGCTAAAGTCTGGCTGCTAGTGTTACCTAAGTTATCAGTAACAACTACAGCAAGCGTGTGAGCACCTACAGGCATTGCCGTCCAAGATGTAGAGAATGGACCTGCACCTGGTATTGCAGCACCAATGTTTGTTGCACCATCCAAAAATTGTGCACTTACTACGCTACCATTATCAGTTGCTGTGGCACTTAAAGTAACAGATGTACCCATTACTACTGGTGAAACAGGACTTGCTGTAAATAATGTAACGATAGGAGCTGGATCAGCAGTAACCGTAATGATTCTAGGTGCAGATGTAGTCGTAGCACCCTCATTATCCGTAGCTATAGCTGTGATAGTAGCCGTAGTAGTAGCCGTCAAAGCGTATTGATAAGGAAATGTATTATCAACTGCTAATGAAGTAGCACCATTGAAAAACTCCACTTGAGAAATTGTACCTGGAGCTGTATCTGTAGCTGTAGCTTCGATATTTACAACTGTCCCAGCTGTAACCGATACGTTACTAGCAGGTGTTGTAATAGATACCATAGGGGCTGTGTTAGGAACTAACTTCAAAGAAGGCATTGTAAATTGTCCAGGTCTTGGTGTTTCTGCAACCCACTGCTCAACTACTGTGCCATTACCAATCTGTATGTTTAAGAAATAACCAAACTCACCCGCAGTTGTAAACTGTCCAATAAGTACTCTGTTGTTTCCTGCAATAGGTCCCATTGCAACACCACCACTTGCATTAAGAGAAAATCCAGCAGGTGTAGTAGCCGTTGACCATCTATTACCAACTGTAGCATTATAAAGTGCGTCATAAGGTGCCAAAGTCATATCAGCTCCAACAGTAGATGCAACTAGTGCATTTCCTGTGTTGAATCTACCATCATGAGTTGTCAAAGGTGAACCCATAGCTCCACCTGAATTCGTCAAAGTAGTAGCTACTCCACCGTCTGTATCAACAGTTTTCAGAATACCTCTGCGATTTCCACCACCGCTACCAAAAGTCAACCAAGAATCTATAATGTTTGCATCAGCAGCAAGAATTGAATTTGGTATTTCATTTGCTAAATTACCACCGTCTGGCGCATTCCAGAAGTCCTCTGTTGAAAAGAAAACAAGTGAATCAATCTCACCGTCAGGGAATGGCTCACCATAAACTGACTGAAGTCCAAAGCCTGCTGCCATATTTGCATAGACTCTGTAAGTTTTTGAGCCCGTAGGTACACCATGTGCAGTTTGATCTGCAGCAGTGGATATATAATAAGTTTCAACTTCGATACCAATTAAGCCTGTTTGTGCGTATGCCGCAATAGCCATAATTGACATAAAAGCCGATAAAAATAAATTTTTGATTAAATTTTTCATTACTTTTATTTTAATGATATTTCGTTTTTAAAATTAATTACAACCTTGACCAAAAACACCCAAAAGAGCATTTACGTCAGCAACACCAGTACTACCGTCACCATTAACATCTGTAGGACATGGAAGTAGACCTTTCTCTAAACCGATAATCGCATTGTATGTGTAAGTTGATAACCATGACTTTTTATTAGGTTCAAACGCACCCCTGTAATTAGCAGGTGTAAAGAACCCATCCACTGGAGCCGCAGGACATGTTGTAGCCACACCTGATGAAGGAACCATATCTACTAAGTTATTATTTAACATAGCGTTGGTAGAAGTATTCATCTCATGTACAAAATCAAAACCAGCTAATGTTGCAACACTTACGTTTCCATCAGTCGTAAAGAACTTAGTAAAATCAGGACCAGAAGTGATAGGAGTATCTGTTGAACCAATTCTTTGAACCAGTGGATTTGTAACGCCCACAAAAGTATTACATTCTACCTTCAAGGTACCAGCTTGCCAGTTATCATAAGCATCTATTCCACTTGGTCTAGTAGCATCATCGAGGAATCTTGCACCTGTACCATAGTTAGCAAAAACAGAATTACGGATAGATCCGTTGGTTTGTTCTTTCATCTCTACAGCTATTCCTTTGACAACAGTGTTACCATTAAGACCTAATGATCCTAAATAAGTAGCGTTATATACATTTGGATTAGACATAACTCCAGTACCAACTTTATTGTCATCGCCATCAGATTCAAAACCATTGTCTCCACCAGCAGCAGTAGCTTGATCAGTTTTGACAGTTACCCAAAATTGTCCTCTACCTGACCAGTTAAGATCCCAGTCAAAACTGTCGTCATCACAAAATAAAACTGATGCATATTTAAGATCTACCGTACCACCAAAAAACTCAATACCATCATCAAGATTAGAAAGAACTTCAATATGGTGTAGTGTAGTACCACGACCTACAGATCCTAGAGTCAATCCATTGATCTCATTGGCCGCACCAATTATTTCACCACCATGACGTATAGAAACATAAGTCATAATACCAGAGTTATCATTGTCGTCAAACTGTTGGAAATCTGGATCCGGATCTGCTGAGTTTGCACCAAAATAGATACGTGGTTCAGGAGATGTGAAACCTTCGATTCTACCTGTACCAGGAAGAAGACCTGAAACCCCTAGACCAGCAGTGTTACCAGCGGATAAATTATTAGTAGCTGTTCCTAATACTACTATACCGCCCCACTTGCCTTTGTTAGTAATACCATAAGTGCCATTTACATTCACATCTGCTGTAGCTGTGAAAACAATTGGGCAAGACTCAGTACCAGAAGCTATTATTTTACCGCCACGAGAAATAATAAGGATACCACCATTTCTAGATGTACCAGGAGTTGTCTCTGGCACACCTTTCACGACAGTACCTGGAGCAATTGTAATGCTTTTACCTTTACCTACATAATACTTACCAGTAGTATTTGCATTTGTATTGTCAATAATGTAGGTTTTGTCACAAGTTAATACAGTGTTTTTTGCAGTAAAATTCCCAGCTGCATCTGCTAAAGTGGAAAAGTTCACAGTTGGTCGTGAAGCTAAAGTAGGACAACCACAGGCTGCTCCATGATTTGGTGTTGACTGACCAAAAACAGTGTTTGATGACATTATTGCCACAGCAATGAATGCTTTAAAGAATAAATTTTTCATTTTTTTTTGAAAATTTGGGTGAAATAAAATAAAGGATTTGAATAAGAAATAATTACATGCATGAATTACGGTACAAAGATATAAGCCTAATATTTACTGACCATTAAATGACATTAACACATTATTATCAATACATGAATCAAAAGTATTGTATGAGTTAAATCCGTAATTTGTAAAAATTAATATATATTCAGCTTTAACATCTAATGGCCTAAATGGGTGAAATAATAGTAACTAAGGATTGTATATAAAAAAAGTGGAAAACTAACTTAATTCATGCTAAAGCTTAATACGTCTTAGATGATTGTCTGAAAGTTGAAAAAATCGTGATTGTCTGACTTTGGCATGGACAAAATTGATGTAGGAATGTATAAAATCGCACTGTATCAAAAATTAAACTATCTAATTCTTGACACATCTAATTGCCATACCATAATTTTTTGATGCAACATACCTAAATATTTCATTGCTTTTGTAGTCTAAATATCTAAACCAAGCCTCATTTTCGGATTTAGTTGAAGTCCACCAATAACCTTGACTCAAATTATTTGGTTCACAGAGTCTACCATCAAATAAAATGCATCCACAAGGCAACGCAGTAAACCCACTTTCATTATCCCCCCAAACATCTTTATGATAGTTCCATGCACCTTTTTGATAGTCTTCTTTAAGTTTTGTGGCAATATTTTGTCCGCGCCACAAGTTTTTATTAGCTTCGTCAACAGACATACCTAATTCCATCTCTAATTTTTTAAAATCATCATCTGTTGCAACATGCCAACCATCAGGAACTATATCTTCGGCTTTCTCTACACTAGCATAATTATATAGATTACAACTAGGTCCAACCATATAAGCAGGAACAGTTGTGTTGATCCATACACTAGGTTCCGTAACTTTTAATATTGCTTTGCCCCCAGCAAACTCTGTGGAATTTAGATCCTCTTGCATCCACCATTGATTTCCAATTTTTATAGTTTTATATGTATTTCCTTGTTTATCTTCTACAGTAGATGTTTCAAAAATTGAAATTGGTTTTTGAAATTCATTATCATTACCACAAGACATTATTGTAAAAGAAAAAATAACTAAGTAAAATAAATAAATTCTCATCTTTATATGATTTATGAATAATGTGCTAAAAGGTTTATAATTATGATAATCAAAAAATAATATAGTTATTAATTAAGGTTATTGAATATTAAAACTTTGATAATGATTTTAAATTTTAACAAACTTGTTTCTAACTATTTGTTCATTTCCTTTTACAACAATGTGGTAATATCCTGAACTCAAATTTGAAACATCAAAGGTCTCTTCATTTAAATTTGTTAAGGGTAGTGACATTACTTTTTGTAAAGAGTTATTGTATATTTCGATAAATATTTTAGATGTGACAGATATATTATGTTTCAGTCTAATCATATCCATAGTTGGATTTGGTTCTACAATTAAAAATTCTTCTTCACTTTTTGTTCTCAAAGGCAAATCAGGGCAGATCACAGCGATGTCATAGTCATTACAAAAGCCTATATAACAGCATAATGAATTAATATTTAAATTAGCTGTTGGGTCATAATTACAAGCTAAGCTATCAAGACAACCATATTTGATGAGCGTTTTACATTTACTTATATCAGAACAAGCAAAATTTGTACTGTATTCAATGTATTCAGGATCTGTGCAGCCACATAATGCAGGGTATGAAAGTAATGGTGAATAAACTTCACCACTCTGAACCAAAGTATCTTTATGTACATATTTGATTCTAGTGCCATCAAGATCTAGAATTTCCATATTTATTTTAAAATCTATTTCACCTGTAGTGGTTAATTGTGCAATTAATATAAAATTTTTATTTTCATCAACACCACTCACTCCATTATTTTGAATTAAAAATTCTTCTGATTCAAATATTGGTGTTGAGGTACTAGCGAAAACTGACATATCTTCACCTGTTTGGCTATCAATAAGGCCGGCAGCAAACCAATTGGAAGGTAAAACTGAAGATGGTAATAATCCATCAGTCTCTACAATAGGAGTTCCAACAGTAGGGTCATTGTGGGTCATTAAGCCGCCTGCAATCTCTTCGCTGCCCCCATCATTGTTAAGTCCACCAATAATAGAACCATCTGAGTCGTCTTGTTTTGGTACTCCAAACAAAGCCGATCCAGCATTTGGTCTTGTTACTTGACCTAAAGTTATCCAACTATCTAGCGCAATTAAATTTTCTTTTAATCGATTTTTATTGATAGTATAAGAAGTACTTACCCCATCATCCAAGTGATTATAAAATGTTGAAGTACTTGCAAACCTTATAGGTCGATTAGGTTCTCCATAAACTTTCAAAAGTTTACTACCCTTTGCTAAATCGATGTATATTCTATACGTAACACTCCCTTCTTGCAGTATTCCTCCTGTTGTATTTGTGGCATCCTTACTATCCGAAATATAATATTTTTCAACAAATACATTTTCTAATTGAGCACTTGAGTAAACCAAACTTATTAATGATATGAAAATACATAAAACGAGTCTCATTTTCTTATATTTTATAATTTACACTGAAAAGGAAGTTTGTTCCAAATTTTAATCTCTCATAATCTGCAAAAAAGCCAAGGCGTTTTCCATCTTCATCTACGTATTCATAGGATCTTCTGATGGGGCTATTTAGCAGGTCTTTTATAGTAAAAGTAACCACCCATTTTTCTCCGAAGTTTTTAGATACTTTAGCATCAATAAGATGTCTAGGCATTTCATACACATCAGGTACATTTTTTGACAAATCATCTACAAATCTATTCCCTTGGATTACCAATCTAGGAGCTTGATAATTATATCCTATTGTTGTATTTAAACCAATTTTTTCCAAATTATAATTGAGTAAACCATTTATAACAATTGGTGCCTGTCCGAACATTACCCGTGTAAATGTATCAATGGGGAACCAAGTTTGAATTTTTGAAGCTACATCAAGCATCAAAGTGTAGGATACTATCTCCGAACTGCTTTGAACCATAGTGACATTAGCAGCAAAATCTAGTTTCTCATTTATTTTATACTTGCCTTCAAGTTCGATTCCTGAAACTTGAGATTTGTTAGAATTTGACCAAGAAAACCCACTATTAAGAAATATAAGTTCAATATGGTTTTTTAGATTTTTATGAAAAGCACTTATTGAAAAACTATGCCCACCTTCATAATAATTCTCATACCTTATATCATAATTATCAACCTTTACTAACTTTAAATTACTATTTCCAAAAACATCTGACCTCAATTCGAAGTCATAGATAATTGATTCTGAATACTCCCTCATACTAGGTCTAGCTAAGGACTTGCTATAGTTTAGTCTTAGATTTGATGGATAAATATCATCATTTCTCAATCGATATATTAGATTTATACTTGGTAGAAAATCAGAACTTTTTAAAATACCTGGATTTGATATCAAGGCACCTTCATATATTCTTCTGACATCATTAATGAAATAACTGTTTTCTCTATATTTGTTTGCATCAACAAGAAGATTTGTCATCTCAAATCTCACCCCAGAATTTAACCTTAGTCGTCTTGTGATATCAACGTCTATCAACGCATATAAGGCAGTAATTGAAGTATTACCAGAATTGTGATTTGGATCAAAGTCAGGATTTCCATACGCAAGATCCACATTACTACCATCATTTGTATTGAATTTATTTAGGGCAAAAAAAGCATCAAGATCTTTACTCGGAACGAAAGGAGACCCCCCGTCAAAATAAACTCCGTAATTGTACTGGTCATAGATTCGTTCCAAACTTTTGTATGCGCCACCAATTTTTAGCTTTTTATTTTTCTTTTCATTTTTACTTAAAGGAATTTCAATATGAATTTTTGTATCCAGAAGATTCTCCAATAAATACCTAAAATCTCGTGTTAATGGATCATCAGCAAATGCCGGTCCTTCATAAAAATAGGTTGAGTCATTAAATGAAAAGAATCTGAAACGTTTAAAATCTGGAGCAACACTTTTGCCTAAAGTGTAAGATGCTAGACCTTCAATTTTTATTCTCTGTTTTGGCAAAAAATGTTCTGACTTAGCTTGAAAAACCATCTGTCGTCTTTGTTCATAGAATTGACTTGAACCATATATCTCATCAAAAGCGGCACCTGCAAGCACCGTATTTCCATCCCTTAAACTGTTAGTGCCAATAAAATTAGGCATAGCCATTAAGGATATACTATGATGTGGATGATATTTAAATGCTACATTTAGTAAAGCACTCCATCCATTCGTTATTCGGGATGTGGAAGGAGTAGAGTTTTCATTAATGATAGCCACACCACCTCTGATATCCGATGTCAATATTCGCTGATTGATGGATTTAGGATCATATTGTATCCCTTGATTGTATTTTGCTCCAAAAATATATCCTAAACTTCTACCTAGAAATTTAGTTTGATTGCCAAGGCTTATACTCTGTGAAAAATTTGTTGTAACACGACGTTGAATCGGGGACCAATTATTAGGAAATTGTTGAGCGGAGTTGAATGCAGGCCTGTTAATTGTTTCGAATGCTTTATTCCTAAAACCATCAGATACGAACTTTTCTCTGGCTGATGCAATAGCGACTGGATTATCGATATCACCCTTTGCCAACAATCCAAGTTCAACAAGACCTAGTTTAAAATATGTTTCTTGTACTTGTGGCTGATTGCGGTTCCAATCAGATTCAACCCCTATAGACTTATAATAGTTATCTAGACCGAGAGCAATCATCATTTCAAAATCGGTTGGAGATGGATTATAATTAACAAACTCAGTATGAGACCGATCTCTAAAATTATTATCAAACCCTAACCAGTCGGAACTACTTGGGGTAAGTGTTTTAATTGTTTTAAAGCTTGAATTTGGGTTGTAACCAAATTGTGTTTCTATGCTTAGATTGAATTTTTCTGGATAATCTTTCGTCTCAACTGATATATAAGCTCCTGTCCAATCTCCTGGCAAATCAGCACTTGCAGTTTTTGAAACAATCACGTTATCAACCAAACTTGAAGGTATAATATCGAGTTTTATATTGTTTGTAAATGGGTCTAGTGTAGGTATTTGAGCTCCATTGATGGCAGTTTGAACATATCGGTCACCTATTCCACGTACTGTTATAAAGCTACCATTAGTTGAAACTCCCGTAACCCTTGCCACACCTGCGCTTATATTACTATCTCCAATTCTTTTCATTACATCTGCAGAAACAAAGTCAATGGAGTTAGCCGATCTCTTCTTTATACTTTCCATGTAGTAATTATTAGCTCGCTCTCGTCTACCTGATATTTCTACAGTTTGAAGCATCAAAGATTCTTCAAGTAATATATAGTCCCTAATAATTATCTTATCATTACCAACTATTATAAAATCTTTAAGTGTGGCATAGCCTAAATAGGAAATGTATAGTGAATCACTTGAATTTATTTCTATTGAATAATTACCGTCAAAATCTGAGCTAACACCAGTTTTAGTGTTTATAGAATAAACAATTGCGCCAATTATTGCCTCCCCATTTATATCGGAAATTTTACCCCTCACTTCATATTGTGCATGTGTAAAATAACCTTGAACAAGAAACACAATAATAGAAGATATGATCCTCAATAATGAACCAGACATTTTAAAAAATTTAAATTAAGAAATTTAGCTTTATGCGGCACAATGCCACAATGTGAATTGCGTAATTTAATGAATTTACATTTTTACAAACTTTGCAACTTTAATTTGTTTATTATCATAAATTCTTATGAAATGAAGCCCTGACTGAAGATTATGGGTTGGAATTAAAGCACTATTTATATTAACATGACCACTATGCACAAGTGCGCCTGTCACTTCAAATATCTCATACTTATAGTCAATCATACTAAGCATGTTTTGTGGTATTACCAATGATTCACTCACTATATTTGGTGATAATTCAAATTTAGATACTTTACTAAAAAAGTAATCATCTGTATTTACACTCAAAGGATATACTAAACTTGGGATGGTAATTTCATCTCCCTCTCTGTTACGTGCTACGTATTGCTCTACCGTTCCGATTTTACCAACTTGCACATTTAATTCAAATGAAAAATCCCCGTCAGTTGTAAATTGACCAATCAAAACAATATTTTGGACAGTGTCAGGTCCTGCAGTTCCTCCAGGTACTCCCCAAAGTCCATTAGTTGTCATAATCATTGAACCCATTGGTCCGTCATTTGTATTATCTAACAATCTATTAAGCCCGCTATCACCTTCTGTTATTCCTGCTACGATAAGCTGATTGGTTGATCCAGTTATCAATCCATCTTCTTGCGTAAGTGCAATGCCGGCATCTGGATTAATATTCTTTAGAATTCCATCATTGTTCACAACTGTTTCCACGCCATTATCCTCTGACTTCAAAATTCCTAGATTCCCTGCGCAAGCATATCCTCCTGAAACCCATGAGTCAAGCAATACCGTATTATTTTTTGTAGCATTTTTGTTAAATGTTGGAAAAATTGCACCTCTATCTTCATTGTTAAAAAACTTTCTACTTGTAGCGATGATTAAAGGATGATCAGGAATATCGGATCCGTAACAAGATTGAAATCTGAAACCAGGTAGCATATCTACATATATTCTATAGGTAGTAGATCCTACAGGTAGCTCCCCACCAACGTCGTTTAAAGTTGCATCATTTATATCTGAAATATAGTATTTTTCAACAATAATTCTTTCTAAGCCATTTTGAGCATAAGAGACTAAACAAGTGAAAAAAAATAAAATTACGAGTGTTATATTTCTCATGGAATTAAAATTTGTTAATTTAAGTATTGGTTTTATGGAAGACATATTTGAATAAAAAATTCGTTATTTTTGGATAATAATTTTTTTGCTATAAATTAAGCTATTAACGTGGGTGTATAAAATGTAAAGACCATCACTAGTGTTATTGACAGGAATGATGATAGTACTTTCATTATTGGTAGTATTTCGTTTCTGAAAAAGAGTTATTCCATTTAGATTGCACAACGAAATATCACTTCTAGCTGGTATTGTCAATTCGAAATCATTAGATATAGGATTATGAATTGAATGGAATATTTGATCTAAATTATTAGTCGAAGACGTACCACAAATAGTCGTAGGCGCTAATTTTAGACTGCAAATATCACCATTTAAGAAATTGGTTATTTTTATAAAATCTGTTTCATCTATGCACATAGATGTTAACTTAAACCTAATTGAAATTATTTTCTGATTAATATTATACGGAGCAGTGTGGTTTGATGTAAATCTCAACTTTTTATCTAAAGGATTTTGAAAAGCATTATATTGGATATATCCAGTATGATCAATAACGGATAGATATTCCATTTTCTCTGTATTAAAAGTCATTTCAAAATCCAAGGAATAAATCAGATCATCGCTTTCAATCCAAACAGGAATCTCCAAAATATCCCCATTCAAAACAGCTGAACTAAGGTTAAAATGGACACTATCTCTATTGTCTATCGTAAATAAATCTAGCATTTTAATGTTACCGTAAATGCTAGTAGACATATTTATTAAACAAATTACTATTAATATTTTAAACACTAACTTCGACATAATATATAAATTTCTGCAAAGGTGACAACATTTCGGAAAGCACTACATAATATCATATTATATTAAAATTAACTAATTGTTAAGTGGCTTAAATACTCTATTTCATGGAATATAAGAATATGTATTTAATTTCTAATTTTGTACTTTTCTAAAATTTGTTTTTTATCCACTAAAGAAAAATTGATGTTAATCAGATTGTATTTTTTAACCATAATGGTATTTATTCATATAAACTGTTTTGGGCAGGGATTTCGAGATATTAATTTCCCATTCAACCAACTTAATCATGTTATGGCAGCAGAATTTGATGGTGACAGCATTAATGATATAATAGGTTTTAGGAATATTGGACCTTTAAGTGAAATTTATTTTATCAAAGCTATTAGTTGTTCCCCTTTAGAATATAGTAGCGACTTAATATTAAAAAAATCAAGATTTAATGGCAGACCTGGATTTGGCGACCTAGACGGTGATGGCGATTTGGACATAGTATATGCTAGTGGACCAGAAAATGAAATTAATTTTATGTTAAATAATGGTGAAGGGAGCTTTACAGATGTCCAACCTTATGTGAAAGGATCGAATAGACTTTTTATAGATGACATTGATGCTGATGGCGATAATGATATCATTGGGTATGTGGATTTTCCTGGTGTCATTTACATGTATGAAAATTTAGGTGGCTTATTTGTATCAAAAATAATATATAACAGTCCGACACCAATCATTGACGTTTTAGTAATAAATATAGATACTAATCCAGCAAAAGAAATCATGGTCGGAACTGTTCGACCAAGCTCTGATGACATTACACTAATTTCTAAGGACATTTCTGGGAACTATACATCTCAAGGTGTCATTGCTCAAATACAAGGATTGAGGAAAATCAAATCATATGATATTGATAATAATGGTTTGCCCAATATTATTTGTCTTTCTAATCAATACGTGAGTGATTTGAAACATTTAGGACAATATGCTTTTGAACTTAATGATATTTTGGGTCCAAGTAATATAAACCAACACAATATAACATTTGGAGATTACAACACAGATGGTGCCCAAGACTTTATTATTGCTTACATAAACAATGCTTCAAAATGGTTTAAAAATATTTCTACGAATAATACTACATACATTTTTGAGGCATTAAACATAGATGGGAGAGTTGGTCCTGAACCAATGATATCAATAGATCTTGACACTGATGGAGATTTGGACTATCTTTCTTTAAACATTGAACTAGACATTCTTGAAAATATTA
>JBGSOH010000096.1:0-17188 GCA_041739205.1 Saprospiraceae bacterium | reverse complement strand
CCTGCGATGCTATCTATGATCCCACATTTAGAACAAAATGAAGGTACGTTTTATCCGTTCGGTGGGATGATCAGTATTACTAATGCTCTGTATTTATTGGCATTAAAGCAAAATATTAACTTTGTTTTCAATTCAAAGGTGGCTTCCATCAACTTGGAAAATAAAAAGGCAAAAAGTATTACTGTCCATGATACTGAGATGCCTGCGGATATTATAGTCTCAAATATGGATGTGTACTACACCTATAAACACCTTCTAAAAGATGAGGTAAAAGCAAAAAATATCCTTCGTCAAGAACGTAGCAGCAGTGCTATTATATTTTATTGGGGAATGAATACATCATTTGAGCTATTAGATCTCCATAATATTTTTTTCTCATCGGATTACAAAAAGGAGTTTGAAGCTATTTTTGAAAAAATGGAGTTGGTAGATGATCCGACCATTTATATCAACATCACGTCAAAAATGGAAAATAGCCAAGCACCCAAGGGCTGTGAAAATTGGTTTGTAATGGTCAATGCGCCACATGACAAGGGGCAAAATTGGGATGAATTTAGAAGGAAATGTAGGACTAATGTAATAACTAAACTAAACAGAATACTCAAAACAGATATCGATAAGCATATTCAAACGGAAGACTTCCTTGATCCGGCTTCGATTGATACTAAAACATCTAGTTATACAGGTAGTCTATATGGAACGAGTAGCAATAGCAAATTTGCAGCATTTCTTAGACACCCGAATCAATCAAGGAATGTAGATAATTTTTATTTTGTAGGAGGTAGTGTACATCCAGGAGGTGGCATTCCACTATGTCTTAGAAGTGCAAAAATAGTAAGTGAATTGATCCCATGATAGAACGAATAAAAGAAAATAGACCGTTATACATCTCTATATTCATATCCCTTCTATTTCATATTTCGGGTACTATAGGTATGTTTACAGTTGCTCGGGAGTGGTTTGTGTCTATGACGCCACTCACTTTGATGCTGATGACAGGTCTAGTACTTTGGAATGAAAAACCCATAAAAAAGCAGCTTTGGAATTATATCATTCTGTGCACGCTTGTTGGGTTTTTGAGTGAAGTAATCGGGACGAACACAGGATTGCTTTTTGGAATGTATTCCTATGGTAGTGCTTTCGGATGGAAGGTTGCTGCGGTACCTTTACTTATTGGTGTTCTTTGGTTTGTGACCGTGTTTTCAGTGGGCAACACTGTACTTTGTATTTTCAATCTTATCAGCAAAAGCAATAAAAGGAGCGTTTTTGTCAACTTTCTCCTTATCAATGTTGCTGCAGCACTGACTACTTTGTTTGACTTTATCCTAGAGCCAGCAGCTATTTCATTAGGATATTGGCAGTGGTATCCTGATGGTACTATTCCTATATTTAACTATATTTGTTGGTTTTTTATATCAGGATTTTTGCAAGTTCCATTTTTTATGAATCGGACATTAAGTAATGATGTTAATTATTTTGCAGTATTTTTGATATTTATACAATCCATATTTTTCCTTTTATTGAGTTAATGTTTGTGTCTATTATTCGGGTTTTCTTAAAAAGTCATTTGTGCTTACCATCAAACTTTTCAGGTGAATCCCAAAATTAAAATTCCTTTTGTTTATTCCAACCCTAAAGGTGGACATAATGAATTTTAAATTAGTTTCTATGCAAAAATGGGATACACCAACATTTACTTTTATTGTAAGTCCAAGGAACGGTTGTTTATCAATCAAATTTTAATTTGGTGTGGACTCATGATTAAGTAAATAATCAAAAAGAAATACCAAAAGATAAAATTGGTAGGACAACTGCATATTTACGATTCTCATTTGTAAATGAGATATATGTTGCAGAAAGTTTAACCCAGATTACGCATTAAGAAAAAAAGAGTTATTTTTGGGGTTAAATCCTAACGCTTAGCATTAGACAAAAAAGAGTATGAATTTCGATATTAGTTATACAAACAAAGAGATAACGCCTTGGGGCGGAATGGCATTTTTAAAGCAAATGTTGGAAAAAATTGGATTTAGATCGGTAATTGAGAAAAATGAAGACTTGCCAAAATCAGGATCAAATAGAGGATATAGTACTTCTACAATTATAGAAGCATTTATTACTAGTATTTGGTGTGGGGCCAATAGATTTTTACATACTGAAGTGACAAGACATGATACTGTGTTAGGTAATATGTTTGATTGGCAAAACACTCCTGGGCAAGATGTGTATAAGCGTTTTTTTGCCAAATTTAATGCAACCACTAATTTGAAAGTAAGTGAATATTTTTATTCGTGGATTTTCGATAATTTCAAATTTGATAATTTTACATTAGATATTGATTCATCAGTAATGACAAGGTACGGCGTCCAAGAAGGCTCAAAGAAAGGATATAATCCAGCTAAAAAAGGGAGGCCATCACATCATCCACTAATTGCATTTATTGCAGATGTGAAATTAGTTGCCAATATGTGGTTACGAAGTGGCGACACTTCATCAGCTAATAATTTTCTTAGTTTTCTAGAAGATACGTTATCAAAATTAAAAAATAAAAATGTTAGCTTACTTCGATTGGACAGCGGATTTTTTCAATCAGATATCTTAGACTATGTTGAAGGAAAGTCAATTGATTACGTCATTGCAGCCAAATTCACACATCCAATACAGCGACTTATTGCTTCAAATAATAGTAATTGGATGGTACTAGATACAGGTATTGAAATATGCGAACAAATGTACCAAAGTGAATCGTGGAGTAAACCGAGAAGATTAGTAATTGTAAGGCAAAAAATAAAAGAACGACCTCAAGCCGCTGGCAAACAATTAAGCCTATTTTCAGAGGAAGAACTCCATATGAACTATAGATATTCTGCATACGTTACAAGCTTAAAACTTGCACCGGCAGAAGTATGGAGGCTTTATCGGGGTAGAGCTGAGGCAGAAAATAGAATCAAAGAGCTAAAATATGATTTTGGTTTTGACAGCTTCAATATGAAGAATTTTTACGCCACAGAAGCAGCGCTAACTTTTGCGATGATAGCCTATAATTTAATGGCTCTATTCAGGACATATGTGTTACAGGAAAAAACGCAAAAAACACTTTCAACATTACGATATAGAGTATTTGCGGTAGGAGCATACTTTGAAAAGGTAAATGATAAATTAGTGCTTAAAATAGCTCTTAATAAGAAAAGAAGAGCTTGGTTCAGTGGTTTATGGAACCATTCAAAGGAATTTGAATTCCCATTTCAATTTTCTAATGCGTAATCCGGGTTTAAGTAAAAAACCATTTGGGTTTTGGTGACGAAAACCAACGACAGGTAAAACTTCTGCTTCAAATTTCGTTGACAAAATATTTACCCCTGTTTCAAAATGATACTTAGGTCCACCGAATAATAGGGTAGCTTCCGTTAAAGGTCTTTCATAAAAATAACTTACCCCTAAACCTACATTCAAACTTAATTTGTTTCTAAATGGAATAGTTCTTGCGTATCCAAAACCTAAAAAACTCGCAACTAATGAGTTTCTAGGGTTATCGAAATTTGTTATTATTTCCTTTTTGTTTCTAATTCCTGATGGGCCTCTCATAATTATAGTAGAACCTTTCCTAAATCTAAATAAATCACTATCTATTGTTTTGTAGCTGAACTCAATAATTTGTTGTTTTGGAGTTGATTGTTTTACCCATTCGTAATTTGCTTTCATTTCGAAGTATATAGTATCTTCAGTGACGGTATTTATATTACATGCTATCGAGTCCATGTTGGAAGTGACTACCAAGTCGTATTGTTGAGCATGCACTATAAAGCTCATAAATAATAAAATGATTGTAAGTCTCATGGCATTTCTTTTTTTAATTGTTATGTTTATAATTTTATAATAAAGTCTCTTATTTGTAAAGTTTGCGATTGTTGATTTACATCAAAGATACACTTTTATTCTATCAACATTGTAATTGTCCGTTGAATATTTTATTAGTATCGGTTTTTACAGGAAATTTTATTAAACATTTATTAGTATATACGGCTTACGATTCGGTGATATAGTAATGTTAAATTACCTATAGTTTGGTGACTATAATTAAAAAAGCCTTCCAATATTAATTGAAAGGCTTTTTTATAATGATAGAAGTGTTTTACCTATTTTAGTACATAGATACTAAGATCTTTTTGTACCATGTTTTTGTACCGGTACCAATCTTCAGCATGTAAATTCCTTGACTTTGGATGCCTGTTTCAGACATGTTAAGCGAGATGTTTTGCTGATTGACGGACGCATTTTTAAATATCAATTTACCAGTGAAGTCAAATAAAGATATTTCATTTATTTTGTCATTGGCGATATGGTCTATTTGCAAAATATCTGTCACGGGGTTTGGATATATCTTAACGTAATTTTGGATATCATCATCTGTTTTACTTACTACTTGTAAGATAATGTTATTGATACTCAATGTGCAACCTACTGAATCTGTAACCAATACACTATACAGGCCTAATCTCAAGTTTGAAATGATAGAATCAGTTCCAATTACATTTAAGTCTTTTGTCCATTCATATTGGTAGGGTGGTGTACCTCCAGATATCTGAACGCTCAAGGCGCCATCCTCACTGGTGGTTGATGTTGGATTGACACGTATTAAAGTATCCAAAATGATAGCAGGATTAATAGATGAAATTTCTATATTTTCTAATAAAGCGACACAACCCAAACTATCAGAAATGACTACAGTATATATACCAGGATAGAGAGAATCTAAAGGATAATCTACTTCTACATTTTGAAAATATAACTCTACTGTATAATCTCCTACATTGCCTTCTACGGTCAGATTAATGGCTCCATCAAAACTTGTTCCACAACTTGCAGGCACTGCTTGGTAACTAGCAGAAATCGTACAGCTTCCGCCACCTACGACTGCCCATCCAGTAATTGAACAATCATTAGCGTCTAGTAAAACATAGCTATATAAAGCAGGCATCAAACTATCAATGGTAAGTGTACTATCTCCGTTATTCCAGAAAATGGTGTATGGTTCTGTTCCTCCAGTAACTTCGAGTGCGATAACACCATCTTTTGCTCCTGCAATTGATTCATCTGTGATATTTGCAACTGCTGTTAGGGATAATGGTTCAATGATATTAAAAGTGTCAATCACTGTACAATTGTTTTCATCTGTTACGGTTACCACATAATTACCACCGTTAAGAGATGTAAGTGTATCAGAAGTTGACCCATTAGACCAAATTAAGTCTAGCATACCAAAACCACCCGATGGATAAAAAATGATAGATCCATCTTCCTGTCCAAAACAACTAATATTTTGGATACTTATGGAGTCAGTATTAATTTCAGCAGAGTTACTTACTTGATAAGTGTACGTTTCCAGACATCCTAATGAATCGTTTATAGATAATGTATATGTACCAATAGCCAAACTATCCAAAATCAAACTAGTGTCACCTGAAGACCATGTGTAATTAAGCTCGCCTGTACCACCATCAAGGCTCAATGATAACTGACCTAAAGTATCTCCTGCACACAAAAGTGTATCTTCTGCAAGGATATTTGCTATGATACGTGGGGCTTGGATTATTTCAATGGACAAAGGTTGGCTTTCGCAGCCTTCTTCGTCAGTTGCTATCACGGAATATGTCCCTGCTTGCACGTTGTTTAATGCTGCGGTTGTATTGCCATTCGACCATAAATAGGTGAAGTCACTGTTAAACTCCACAGAAGCAAAACCTGTCGCATCATTAAAACAATCAATATTACGAATACTATCTAAACTTATAGTGAATGATGTATTTGTTTCTACTGTAAAGCTTGCACTATTGGTACAAGCATTTGCATCAGTTATAGTCACTGTGTAAATACCAGCTGAGATATTATCATTTAATGCGCCAGTCACATTATTTGACCATGCATATTGGTAAGTAGCGAGACCATTTGAAGCCACAACCGCAATACTGCCATTTTCTGCTCCCAAACAAGAAGCAGGTATGTTTTCTGTCACACTAATCAAAATTGGACTTGGTTCATTTATGACAAAAGTACTACTGCTGCTACATGCTTTAGAGTCAGTGACTGTAATACCATAAGTACCTGCTGCTAGATTATTGAATAAAGGGCCATTTCCAGTGGAAGGACCCGAAATCAAATAAGAATATCCACCATTTCCACCAGTTGCAGTAACCGTTACACTTCCGTCATTTCCTCCTGCACAACTCACATCCATAGTAGAAACAGACAATGTTAATATCGCAGGCTGAGTGATGGTATAGGACTCAATTTGTGTGCAACCTGTGGCATTATCAGTAACTGTAAGTCCATAAGTGCCAGGCGATAATCCATCGATAGCATTTGAAAAACTTCCATTAGACCAAAGGTATGAGATACTTCCCACACCATTTCCAGTAACAGAAATACTTCCATCTGCTAGTCCATTACAAGAGACGTTATTTATGGTATTTACGATCACATTTATTCCCTGTGGATCGGTGATGGTAACAAATTGGACAACTTGACAATCAAAAAGATCTGTGATGGTTACTTGGTATTCGCCGGCACTAAGATTACTTTGTGTATTGGAAGTACCATTACCACTTGCGCCATTAGACCACAAAAAGTTATAATTAGGTGTTCCTCCAGAAATTGTTAATGTTGCAGACCCATTATTTCCACCAAAACAACTAGGATTTAATACATTTGTAATGGTACCTACTAATTGGGAAGGTTCAGTAATGGTAAATTCTGCAACTTCTGTACATAATGCACCATCGGTAATAGTAACTTGATAAAAACCAGCATCTAGATTTGTTTTTGACGAACTATTGCCACCATTGGACCAAGCGTAAGATATGGGGAATGTACCTCCCGATACATTAACACTAGCTGTACCATTACTACCACCAAAACAACTTACATTGGTTTGTGTCTGAGTAAAGGTAATTGTTGGGGATGCAGAAACTACTGCAAAATCAAATGCTTCGCAACTATTCCCATCTGTTACAGTCACATCGTATGTACCTACAGATAAATTGGATTGACTACTATTGGTATTACCATTGGACCATAAATAAGTATATGAACCTGAGCCTCCGGAAACAAATACTGAAACACTTCCATTCGTAGCCGATTCGCAAACGACAGAACCTGAAGCAGCAGTTATAATTGCAGTAGGAGATGAGATAGTTGTAGAAGCTGTTGCTGTGGTTCCTGTATTGTCTGTAACTGTAACCGTTGCAAGACCTGCTGGAAGGGAAGTGTTAATGGCTGTAGTAACACCATTAGACCAATTATAATTGTATGGTGTTGATCCACCTACTGGAACTGCAGTAGCATTACCATCAGAGAAACCATTACATGTGACACCATCTATGTTTGATAAAGTTACTGAAAGAGGTGATCCTGTGGACTGTATTGGAATGATTTGA
Source organism: Saprospiraceae bacterium (assembly GCA_041739205.1). Classification (GTDB taxonomy): domain Bacteria; phylum Bacteroidota; class Bacteroidia; order Chitinophagales; family Saprospiraceae; genus OLB9. The sequence continues at coordinate 9,755 of JBGSOH010000096.1, read as the reverse complement.
TTAGTGAAAACGACTTTATCTTGGTTGCTTGAACCATTACCATTTGCAATGACGGCAGCAGCATAGAATTTTATCACTGGATTTGAACCAGCTGTCGCAGGAGCGGTCCAGTCTACATTAAAAGACAATTCATTGCTAGCTGGAAATACTTGTGCTGGAAAATGACCAAAATACTTTTTATTACCAGATACTGTTTTTACAAGTGCAAAGGGTTCAGAAGTGACCATGCTACCTGCATTTGTATTAGTACCAGTGAGTGCTAACATTTGAAAACCAGCTTCACTTGCGTTGCCATTTGGGTTAGAGACTGTTACAGTAAGCGTATATGTTTCGCCCGTAGTGATGGAAGCGGGCAGACCATTTATGGTTACTTCACCATCAAAATTGCTATTATTACCTGAATGGCATGAGCTACATGCAGAGTCACCAGGTGCGCCTGTATACCCAGAAGTACCTGTGACCGGATGTGAACCTGAAGAAGCAAGCCCAACAATCAGGGTAATGATAACTATGGCAATAATTTGAGTTTTGTTTAGACTCATAAGAGAGATTTTGGTTTTGTTAATTAATCAGATATCTAGTGCTATTGGTATAATCAATGGCTATAAATTTGTAAAAATAATATGGCTTAAATGTTTTGAAGTTTGGTGAAAATCAAATGGTAATCCACGAACATAAATACGTTACAATGACTCAACTCCCTACTTAACATGAATATTATCTAAGTATTTAATAATATATTTTCCTAAAACATCAAATTCTATATTGATTACATCACCTTTTTGAATGTTCTTGAAATTTGTATGTTCGTAGGTATAAGGAATTATTGCTACTGAAAAACTGTCTTGGCTGATATCCACAATAGTTAGACTGACGCCATTAATACAGATAGACCCTTTTTTGACAATATATTTTTGCCATTCAGGAGATATTGAAAAATGAAAATACCAACTGCCGTCTTCTACTAGAATATCCTGACATACAACCGTACTGTCAACATGTCCCTGTACAAAATGACCATCTATACGAGCATTTGCAAACAATGATCTTTCTAAATTCACCAGATCTCCAACTTTCCAATATCCAAGATTTGTTTTTTCTAGAGTCTCTTTTATAGCAGTTACTTTATAATCGGTTTCGTTTTGTTGGGTAACTGTTAGGCAGACGCCATTGTGTGCGATACTTTGATCTATATATGTGTCAGCACTAAAATCGGATTTGATGGTAATATCTAAACTTGATCCAGATTCTTCTATTTTTTTGACTATTCCCATAGCCTCTACAATTCCACTAAACATCAATTTCTTATTAAATGTATAAAACCTGTGAGCAAGTCTGGCAACTCAATGACACCAGTCACTCTGTTTTCAAATATTTTGCAAGTGTAGTAATATGTACCATCGGAAAGTGTCGCATCACTCGAAGTATTACCATTCCAATTTATATTAGGGTCTGTAGTTTCAAAAACTAAATTGCCCCATTGATTAAATACTTTAAAATCTATTTGTGCAATAAATAATGCTACTCTAGGGACGAAGAGATCATTCCTACCATCTCCATTGGGTGTAAATGTATTAGGCAGTTCGAAAAATGGGCAATTATCTACACAAACTGTCAGACTTGGCTGACTTTCATTTCCAAGCATATCAACTGATGTAACCGCATAACAACCTAATAATCCATTTTGCGGATAATGAATGTATTTTAAGGTTTCATCTGCGTCAACAGAATCTATTTTTGTCAAGACATCAGTCGTACGCTCTGCATAATAGATGTTATAATGGCTTATATCGTCAGCAATATTAGGACATTTTGTAAAAGGGTCTGTCCATTCTACCGTATTGTACAATTCATCAGGACTTACATCGCTATTTATAACATCACAAATATTCTTTACTGTAATATCGGGCGCACATGAAGGCACATTGTCGATAGGCTGTTGACATGCTTCTTGGGAAAAATTAATTAGTGGATCTTCTATATTCGGAATCGCATAGGTGCCTATCGCTTCTATTCTATAACAATAAATACTATCATTATTCAGCCCTCTGTCTTCATATGTTGTAGTAGGTGTAGTTGCGATTAATTCAAAAATACCCGATGTGTTTTTTCTGTAAACTTTATATTCTTCATTACTCCAAGGCGTGTTTGATTCCCAATTTAGTATATTAATTTTGTCAGACGGTGTAATGCTGAGAAATACTGAAGATGCCAACGGTGACTCACCTATAAGATTGCCATTACTTTTTAATGAAACTATGTAGGCATACTGATTTTGTAATGTATTAAGTCCATCATCAAAATAATTCGTATCCAAAGGCGACGAAAAAGTAGGTATGTCTAATGTTGTTATCGTCTGGAAAACCATAGAAGGGTCTGCTCTAAGAATTTCATATCTATATGGACCTGGGTTTAAGATTGTGTCTAATTGATCGGGAAGTGGCTTCGTAAATCTGACATGAATAATACCTGCATTTACAGATGTTTGATCTACAGATACTTTTGTGATTAATGGAATATCTCGCATTAAGATGAGACATGTTTCATTAGATGGGAGACTTTCTACTCTGTTGTATGGATTATTTGTGGCAGTCAGTTTTGCAAATTCGGCTTGAACTCTGTAGCAATAAGTAAATCCTGATTCTGTATTACCATCTATGTAAAAGTATTTACCATTAGCTATTTGAGTTGTTTTGAACACAATTCTTTGATATGGTGAGTTGGATAATCCTGGATTGCACGTATCTGGCATATAACTGCTACTTGCTATTTTACGCCACACTGAGAAACCCTGGAAATAATTATTCTCTGTCACTTCACAGGCATATGGATTATCCCATTCTAATCTCACTTCTGCATTCTCAGATTGTGCGATCAGATTTTCTGGAGCTGGTCCTACTATTTTAATTCTGACAGTCTTTAAGACAGCGAGTCCTGTAGAATCAGGATAAAAGTTGTCTACAGCACGCAATACTATTTGATAGTAAGTATCAGAAATATGATTACAATTTGTTTGCCATTCAAGCGTAGCGTTAAACTTCACAGGTGTAAAGTTCGTAGGACCAATGATCCTAGCAGGAGACTGGACTTGAAAGGGTCCACCTGTGGCAGAAAGCCTGACAAGTTGATTGGTATTAGGATCATTCACTTCTATATTGAATGATATTTTTTCACCTGCAATAACACAAATTTCATCTGGTGCTTTGATAGTAGGTGGTTCATTTTCACAGGCTCTTATTAAAATCTGCATATCACGTAGGATCGTGTTTATGAGTATCCCATTTCGATATTCTTTGATAATAATAGCTATATTGTATTCACCTTGTACTTTAGGTGAATTCCACCTTATTTCGCCAGTTAAAGCATTGATGGTAAATGTGTTATTAGCGCTAACACCTATTTGACTAGGATCTACATAAAGAGGTACGGGTGTATTTACACCCTGTAATGGTGCTGTAAGCTCATAAGCTAAACTATCACCATCTAGGTCGAAAGCATTAGGATTGTGTATAAATAGTTTATTGACGCATCCGATATCAATAGGTGGTTGAAGTAAGACTGCGGAATTGTTAAAGCCTTGAAATTGCTGATCTAAGAGCGTAAAAGTTGTGCTCAAGAAAAAAGGAATATCTATAGAATTTGGATAGTTTACATTAAGAATACCGCCAATTCTATTTGGGTCGAGAAATGAAATCGTATACGTGGCAATACCAGGATAAGTATGTGTAGCAACGTAATAATTTATCTTAATATCATTGGGCTCTATTCTAGTTCTGGAGTTGTCTCTAAGCACAAACTGATTGGTACCATCTCCCCAAAAAACATCAAGACTGTCTCTGTCTGCTGCGGTACTGCTATTTTTTGTGTATGTCGTGATCGTCATTTCTATGGTGAGCTGACCTATCTGTCTATAAGTAATCTCTCCTGCCCGATTGTGGGTAGCAAGCAGTATCAAAGGAGAAAAGCCAATGATAAAAAGTGCAATTAAGAGTTGTTTGATTACCTTCACGAATACAAATCTACCATAATATTATCGAATACAAAAATGTAACAATATTTTTTTATGTAAGTTGTTGTGAAAATGTCTGCTAGATGTCAGTTTTTTAATAATATAATGATATTTAGAATGTGGACTAGTCAGATGATGTTATCTGTTTGGGACCTTGCAGGTTATAGAATCCTATTAAGTCTGAGGAAATATTTTCTATATTTGTAATAAGTTTGTAAATCAATTTTATTTGATCTTTCTTTAATTCAGATACTTATTTACTTTTGCAATTCATGAAAAATTAATAGTCATCCATGACAGACCACCAAGAAACATATGCATTTATCATTTCTCTTTGCGAAAAGAATGCAGATACAAACCGTGCACCTGCTATGAAAGCGTATATGAAAAACCATTTTGAATTTTATGGTATCAATAGTCCGCTGAGAAAAGAAATGGTAAAGGATATCAAAAAGAAATTTACCTTCAAAAACGATGACGCATTGTGGTCTTTGGTAGATAAGTTGTGGCATTCTGATCAAAGAGAATTGCAATATATTGCTTTGGATTTATTGGCTTCTTTGGCATCAAAATTAACTAAAGAGAATATTCCTACATTAGAAAGGATGATCTTGACTAAATCTTGGTGGGATACGGTGGATATGATTGCGCCAAATCTCATTGGTAAAATATTTTTGAATGACACTGCATCAAGAGACATTTATGTTTACAAATGGATGGACAGCGATAATATATGGCTGCAAAGATCTGCTATTATTTTTCAACTGAAATATGGAATGAAAACAGATATAGAACTATTGTCTGAAGCTATTCTGAAAAATGATGTTTCCAAAGAGTTTTTTGTCAGAAAGGCGCAAGGTTGGGCATTGCGACAATATGGCAAGTACAATCCGACTTTTGTTTACAATTTTGTTCAAGCTAATCCGCAACTGTCTGGCCTTACACAAAAAGAAGCATTAAGGTCTTTGGAATTTGGTAAGTAAAAATTCTACTTTTGAGTCTACACCTAAAGCATAAATCGAATGATAATCAGCCGTATTTTACCCTGATTTTAAATGGAAACATCAGATTATTAATGTTTTAGAAATCAATATTTTCCTTTTAACCGGAATTGCCTTTCAGAGTGGACTCATGTTTACATTAATAGTTTTTCTAGGTAGTGGTACTCTATGCCGAACATTTTTTTGATGGCTTCGACTTCTGCCATGGCTTTTGGGTTTACTTCAGATTTTATACCTGTGATCATCAGGTTCTTACCTGTGTGCTCTGATGAGATAAATTCAAATACTTGTGTTTTATAACCATTTGCTTCCATTATCAGCGCCCTGATTCCGTCTGTGATGATCTCCGCCTGTCGTTCTTCAAGTATACCATTTTTAAGGATTGGACTGAGCTCGTTTTGATGATGCATAGCGTTTCTGATTTGTTTGTGACAACAAGGTGACACGATGATGTAAGATGCATTGGCTTGTATTCCTTTTGCTATGGCCATGTCAGTTGCAATATCACATGCATGAAGTGCTATCACAATATCTGTATCTTTAATATTAGCATCTTCTATGCTTTTTTGCTGGAAAGCTAGACCGACAAAACCACATTCTATAGCGGATTTGTAACAAGTTGCAACTAAGTCTTCTCTTAGTTCGTAGCCGGTCATTCTTATTCGATGGCCTCGTGTATTGGTTAGAAAGTCGTACAATGCAAAGGTCAAATATCCTTTACCACTTCCCATGTCAGCGATGCTTATTGGTTTTGACGTCGGAAGATCCTTAATGAGGTGATCTAAGATTTCTATGTATTTATTAATCTGCCTATATTTATCTTGAGATTTATCATAGATTTTACCATCTTTTCCAGCTAGTCCTAACATCTGTAAATAGGGAGCATTTTCTGGAATATACCTTGTTTTTTTATGGTCGTGGGACGCTTCTAAAACTATTTTTTCTTTTATCTTTTTGGTAAATATCGTACTACTTCCTTTTTTATTTTGAAGAAGCGATGTTTCTTCATCTTCTGTAAATAACACCGCATTAAAAAATGAATCAGTTATCAAGTCCATTAATACTTGTATGATTTCATCTTTTTTATAATTCTTTACTTCATCCTTAGTTTTGTAACGATAAGTGAGTGAATATTGCAATTGATGTTTTATATCAGCAGTCTTTAGATAGACATTGTGTACGTCTTTATTTTGAGGCCTTGGTTTAGAAAGCGTTATTTTAAAAAGTTGATCATTTTGGATCAGCTCATCTATTTTTGATAGAAAATCATTTGTGTGATTACTATTGGTCATCATGCCTTTATTATTATACCTTGCAAAGGTAATGAAATGGTCAAAAGAGTTGTTTACTTATTCAATATTAAAAAGTTATATCCAGTTTTTGTCTTTGAATACATCTATTAAGTTCTCTTTTGGATTGTGGTGATAAGTGTGCCAACCTAAACTTTTTGCTGTTTCTACATTTTCTCTGATGTCATCAATAAACAAGGTTTCAGAAGGTGTGAGTCGACTGTCGTTTTGTACAAATACAAAAATATCTACATTGGGTTTTCGTTTTTCGATCAAGTGAGAATAGTAGGTTTTATTAAAAAATCTTGTATCAAAATCTTCAATATTATGATTATTTTTTAAATCTTGGTACACCCAATTTAAATGTAGTTCATTCGTATTGCTAAGTAGATAGATGTTGTATTTAGATTTTAAGTCTAAAAGAAAATCAAATTTGTCTTTATCCCAGCCTATTAACATAGCATTCCAAGCTTTTATGAGATCTAATCCTTGTGGCATTTCTTTGACAGAAATTAGCTGGAGATTCCATAAAAAAGTTTCTACACTTATGCTGCCTATTTCAAAATCATGCAAAACTTTAAGGCTATTTGGTGATAAAGTATTTGGATCAAACTCTATTCCAAGTAGTTTTTTTAAGGCTACAAATGTTTTATTATAATCAATATCTAACAAAACACCACCGAAATCAAAGACGATGTTTTTAAACTCTTTACTCAATTCAATTATTTTTTGCATCTAAATGGTAGTAAAAGTACAATTGTTGCGGCTTTAGTAGCAATTTTATAACAAAGGCAATTAATTCTTTAGTTTTTAAATGAAATTGGCTTTAGAAATTGAAAACTAATAGAAATTTGCATTGACCTTTCTCAGTCGCTTTTAGCAAAAAAGAAAACACTATGGATTTTTCATCTAAATGATTGTTTTTTATTATTTCATTTCAGTTTACATAAAAAAAGGAAAAGTCCATAGGGGTAAATATGCTGAACGGTGTCATATTTACGATAAAGAAGTATTAATTTGCTTTTGTATCAATTATTTAATAGCACCAAAATTTTAGATAATGTTTTCATCACACCATTCCGACGTGGTATGCAATCGCATCATAAACTATAGTTATCATTTATTTAAATTTTACCAGACCTAGTTTTACCTTTATAAATTGACATAAAGGTAGGTTTTTTTAGTTTCCGACTCTAAAAAATCCGACATTACCTTCTGTCAATCCGCCTTGGCTGGGCAAATAAATTTTAGCACCCAAAAATTTGAGAATGAATCCTTCCTATAGAAGAAGCATTAATTATGCTTCTAAGCTCACCGAATATTCTAATGTAATATTTCGCTTTTTTCAAAAGAAGCAAAACCTAAAATATTACGATTTTCAAAGAATTTATTTAACACTATTTATTTGGTTTACAGGCCAAATGATGATGATTGGAAGTGTAAATACTCCGGTCAATATCTTTTTGAATCCTGACCCTATTACGTACAACTCGCCAGGCACATATACTTTTACTGTGCCAGCAGGAGTCACTCAGATTACTGTAGATGTATGGGGTGCAGGTGGTCGTGGTGGATCACGGACATCAGGCAGTAATGCATATGGTGGTGGCGGTGGTGGAGCATATTCACAACAGACTCTTCAGGTTACGGGAGGTCAGACTTACACTGTTTTTGTCGGGCAGGGTAGTAGTACGACGGCAGCTGGTCAAGACTCTTGGATGTCTGTCAATACTGTAGGGAATTCATTTGTACTTGCAAAAGGAGGAAATAGTGTGCTAGATAATAATATTTCTGGCGCTTTGGGTGGTTCTGCATCTGCTGGGATAGGATTGATAAAGTACGATGGTGGGAGAGGTGCAGACAGAATAAGTACAACAGCCGCTGGAGGTGGTGGATCTGCTGCTGGACTATATGCCATTGGAGTTAGTGCCACAACAAGTGCTGGAGCGACAGCACCAACTGGTGGTGGGAATGGTGGTGCTGGACGTACAGGTTCTAATGGAAATGGTATAGCAGGAACTCAACCTGGTGGTGGAGGTGGTGGTTCATACCGTACGTCTACCAATACACTAGGCGGAACAGGTGGTCATGGAAGGGTAGTCATCAATATGTTTGCTGGTGAAATTTGTAATAATAATATAGATGACGATGGTGATGGATTTATAGACAGTCAAGATTCTGATTGTGGATATTATTGTGCGACTGGTGGTATAACTGTCCAAAAATGGTTGAATGTTTCTGGTGTATTGATCTCTGATTTAACTAGCCTTACGACCTTTCCTAATAGTCCCACTGAAACCAGCCAATTAACTAGTTTTCAAGGACCTATAGATGCGGGTGATAATTATGGTTCAAGGGTGCGAGGTGCTATATCTCCTACCATAACTGGCTATTATACTTTTAATTTAACATCAGATGATGCAGGTGAATTATATCTAAGTACAGATGCTTCACCAAATAATAAAGTGCTTGTAGCAAGTGTTGCGGGTTGGACTGGAATTACAGAATATACAAAATATACGACACAAACAACTGCGGAGATATACCTAGTAGCAGGTCAAAATTACTATGTAGAGTTATTGCATAAAGAAGGATCCGGTGGAGATCATTTTCAAGTGTATTGGAAAACACCTGTTAATAGCTCTTGGACTATTATTCCAGGTAGCAATCTTCGTCCTGTCAATTGTGGAGAAATCTGCGGTAATGGATTTGATGACGATGGTGATGGGTTAATAGATTGTCTAGATCCAGATTGTGGGTATATTACGAATGGTGAATTTGACAATGGCACAAACAATTGGTCTTTCAACACACAAATAGGCACGGTTGCCAATTTGGCCATTGATAATACTAGCAAATTATCTGGTGTTAATTCTGCGAAAGCTAATATCATTACTGTATTAGGCGTTGATTGGCATGCACAACTTGTACAATCAGGAAAATCTATTGTTCAGAATCAGAATTATGTCATTTCATTTGATGCAATGGCTACGAGTAATAGAAACATTTCTGTAGGACTTCAATTAAATCAATCACCTTACACTAATTACTTCAGTCAAACTTGCGCTCTAACGACGACTAAAAAATCATTTAGCTTCCAATTTACTGCAAATACAAGTGTAACAGATCTTGTTAATTTATTATTTAATGTGGGGACTGCAATAGGAAGTGTTTATATTGACAATGTGCAGTTTAGACCCACTTGCAGTGAAATCGTAACTTGTGAGACACCCACTTTTTCATTTAGAAGCCCGACACTAATTTCTGGCACTGCTGGTCAAGTAGGGGCCAAATACAAGTTCACAAATGTACTTCCAGCAACAGATGCTGAGGTAATCATTACTGCCCGATCTCACACGGATATTGTATTACTGAGCTTAGATGAACCTGCAGCAACTAATGGAGGATACGATGATGCTTTTCAACCGATTATAGATTATAACTGGTATAATTCAC
>JBGSOH010000009.1:0-40936 GCA_041739205.1 Saprospiraceae bacterium | reverse complement strand
AGAGGCCCTTAATCCATTCAATCCTGATGAAAAAGTAAAAATTAAATACATCAGAGAAGGAAAAGAAAAATCTGGCAGCGGGAAACTAAAAGCTAGATAGTGTTGTAAAAGATAAAGAAGATATTAGAAAGATGGGTATGTATTTTTTATTTACATACCCATCTTTTTTTGTTTTCAATTATCTATTTCTGGTTTTCACCTGCCAAAATCACACCAAATTCTACTTCGAAAATTTGTGTTCCATTTGTAAATAGCACACATGGAGTTAGATAAAAATTATTAAATTTACCTGTAATATTTAACTCATAAACAATATTGTTTTCCAAGTATTTTTCTTCATATGGATCTAAAGAATTACTTGACCATTCTAGTGTTCCACCTGGGATAATGGTAGTATTGTTTTTTAGATTAAAGCTTTTGTAGAATCCTAAACCTAATCCAAAACCGTTTTCACTTATATCATCATTAGGATATTTTAAGTTTTTATAGTAACTAAGTAAGTTGATACTAATCGGTCTGTTTTCATTATTTTGTCTAACTAAAAGGCAATTGATATATGGACTAAACGAATAGGCATCACCAAATAATTCAGCATTTCTTAGCTCTAAATCTACACCTAAAGTCAGTCTGCTATTAATAGTGAAACCTGCATTAAGACCATAAACATTAATATCATCAAAAGAAGATAATCTTCCCGTAAAGTTTAACCCACTCTGATTTTCATTAAAAAGATAGTTTTGTGAATAACTGCATACAGTCAAAAAAAGAAGGAATAGTGTAAAAAATGTTGATTTCATTTGAATGTTTTTTTGTTAAATGAATTATTTCGACACAAATATAATATATTTCTTATCTCTTCAAATTCTTTCTACCAATTCCAACCATTTGGCCAAAACAGACTTCAGTGCTTCTTCTTTATATAGTACTTCTGAAACAGATGTAAATTTGGCCACCTTCCTTCCATCAGGAAAGTCTCCTTCTAGGAGTCCACTGGTGTCCGTTACTTTTGCTCCAGTGGGGAAGACAAGCAGCACTACATCTTTTTTGTGCAAATTTATAACTACGATATCTCTTTTATATTCTTTCGGGTCAAAGTCACTCATCTCACCTGTAAAATAAAAGGCAGGCGAGTTCCATTTAATTTGTTCTCCTATCTCAGCACCACCATCTAAAATAACTTTTCTAAGCGAATTTATCACATCTTTTAATGGATGATCATTAGTTTTGTAGAATGATGCGACTTGTTCTTCCATACTTGGTTTAGACGTTTTTGCCATTTTATATTTCTTTAAATTTTAGGTTTGCGGCTGCTAATAATTGATCAATTTTTTTAAGACCTGATGGTCCCATACCGTGCAAATTTGCTATTTCTTTTCTTGTAAATTTGCAAAAAGACTTTAAATCTGAAACTTCTATGCTTTCTAATGCACGTCTAGCCGGCGCACTGAATTCAACTATAAACTTTGATGTTTCGTTTTTTTCAGATTCGCATATAGGACATACTGGACAGTCACTACTTTTATAGTATTTATGACCTGATTTGCAAATTCTAAGCGTTTTATTTGGTTTTGAAATCTTCATTTACTTCTTGTACTCTGAATGTTACAATCTCCCTGATAAGTTCATATGGTATCTCTTGGTCGAGTGGAAACTGGATTGAACCTTTACCCGTTTTATATTTCGCAAGCTCTTTTTGGAATGCAATATTTCCAGAAGGAAGGGCATAAAATCCAATATGATTTTTGAAAGCGGCAAAATAAACTAAGGGTTTTTTATGTAACTTAAATCCTGGCATATTATAAGATATTCCTTCTATTGCTTCAGGTGCTGCTTCAGTGATAACACTCCTTATTTTTGTCAAGATTTCTGATATTTCATTCGGCCAATCTGCTAGATATTCAGCAATGGAAGTATAGGTTTTACTTTGATTCATGATGATATTATAAAATTTAGTTATCACAATTAAACATCCATTTCACACCAAACTTGTCTTCACAACTACCATAGTATGCACCCCAAAACATAACTTGTAACTCTTGCTCGACCACGCCACCTACAGAAAGCGCATCAAACAATCTTTTGGTTTCTTCTTTGGTGTCAATATGCAAATTGATATACATATTATTTCCATGATTAACATTAAAACCTAATTCAGTGGGCGCATCAGTTCCCATGAGCACAAAGTCTCCCATTATTGGCAATTCTACATGCATCACGCCTTTTCTTAAATGATCTGGTAAAGAAGGCATACCTTCCATGGGAGGCATATCACTAAATCTTCTAATGCCAGGAGCCACAAATTCTCCACCAAAAACACTTTTATAATAGTTAAATGCTTCTTCAGTTTGGGATGTAAAATTGAGATATACGCTTACTTTAGCCATTCAATTTTTATTTAGATTCTAAATTATTTTTAATATTTTTTAGATTCTGAGTTTGTGCTTTTTTAATAATATATCCACCCATAAAGTAGCTCATCAAATTCATCGGGTAGGTGGACTTACTGTAAAATTCACTAGTAAGTGTGGTTTGGTTTTCACTTACTTTTGAGAGAATATTTGCGGCTTTAGCTTCGCCTTTCATTGGTCTTTTGAATCGCAAATCTAAGTCAATTCTATCTGTAGACATAGATGTAATTTCTTGCTCACCTTCTCCAACCCCGTCCATCTCACTATTCCATTTTTGGATAGCACCTATTGTTCCATCTGTTCCGATTATCTCGGGCACAAGATTCGGATCTTCCATAACCCACACACTATATTTTTCTTGATTTTTTAAGATTCTAATGTAGTCAAATACTTCTTGTTGTGGCTTATTAATTGTTTCAGAGACACTTATGGTGAATTCTTTGGGAATAAATATGGCCAATATTAGTAAAACCACAATAAGGATAATTATTCCAATTCCAATTATTTTAAGTATTTGCATGATTTTGATTAGATGATTTATAACTGCAAAGTTACGCTAAATTATTATTTGTAACTTACATAAAAACGTCATTTATAGGGTGATTTGCGACAGAAGTTTTACCTTTGTTGGGTACAAAAATGTTATCATGAAGACCATCGCTATCCTTGTACCCGAGCATGCGGTAATGCAGGCAGTTGCTGATCCACAGTATTGTTTTAGTGCTGTGAATCAGTTTTTAATACAAGCAGGTAAGTTGCCATTATTTGATGTAAAACTTGTCGGTGCAAAAGAAATGGTAACCCTAAACTTTGGCTCTTATCAGGTTAATGTAGATGCACTCATAGATGATATCCAAAGACCAGATTTGATTTTTATTCCTGCACTTTTTGGCGATTTGAACCAAGCTGTTGAAGTTAATAGAAAACTGATTCCTTGGATTGTAAAAAACTATACACAAGGGTCTGAAGTGGTTTCTCTCTGTTTAGGTGCTTTTCTACTGGGAGCTACTGGATTATTGAATGGCCGCAAATGTTCCACTCACTGGGGATTTATTAATCAATTTAAGGTGATGTATCCTGATGTAGATGTACAAGATGGTCAGATAATAACGGAAGACGAACGCCTGTATTCTAGTGGTGGCGCAAATTCGTATTGGAATTTGTTACTTCACCTTGTAGAAAAATATACAGGCAGAGAAATAGCTATTCTTACTGCTAAGTATTTTGCTATCGACATCGATCGAATTAGTCAGACAACCTTTGCAATTTTTAATGGTCAAAAGTCTCACCAAGATGAAGCTGTAAAAGTCGCACAGCAATTTATAGAAAGCAACCTTCAAGAAAAGCTTGTTATAGAACAACTCGCTGATCAAGTGTCTGTCGGGAGGCGGAGTTTTGAAAGAAGATTTAAATCCGCTACTGGCAATACTGTATTAGAATATATACAAAGAGTCAAAATAGAAGCTGCCAAACGCAATTTTGAATCTACATCTATGAATATTTCAGAAGTTATGTATAGAGTCGGTTATAATGATGAAAAGTCATTTCGTTCTACTTTCAAAAAAGTGACAGGTGTGACTCCTACTGCTTACAAAAAGAAGTATCAGAAAAGTACAATTTCCGTTTAAATTCAAGATGCAATTATTGTTTAAATAAAAAAGGCTTCAGGAAATATTTTCCCAAAGCCTATAAAAAAGTTTTCTCAACTTTATTTTCTCCATGGAAGCCTATGCGCAGATCTTCCTATATCTTTACCGAATCTTACTCCTTCTTCACTGTCCATTCTGAAGTGTACGCCTAGTGGTACTCTGGACCATGCATTTTCATTTGCCATTTCTTCAAAACTTGAGAATGTACGTGGCGTGCCTTCAAATTCAGTTCTATTTTTGTGACAGTTGTCAGTCATACTGTAAGCATAACCAAAAATGTGTCCCAACGCTTCTGCACCTGCAGCACCCATAGTGGAGTGTCCTGAAGGGTAAGCTGGGAATGATGGTGTCACACCTGCTTCTCCAGTCATTGGATTATATAAGTTTGGTTCCCATGATGGGTCAATTAATCTTTTGATGTATGATTCAGGTCTTTCTACATTGTAATGGTATTTTGAATTCCAACAAGCTACACCTGCATCATTACTTGCTGTTCCCACCAAAGCAGTCATCCATACTGCTGTCTCAAGGTTACTTTTTTCAAGTTTTAATACTTGATCACCAATTGCCAGCATACGCACACCTGGACTGAATGTTAGGTTTAAAAGATCATCACTCCAGAATTCACCTATCCATTCTGCTTCGTAGGATAGTGTTGGTGTATTTTGAGAATATACTTCTATTGCTTGTGAATATAAGTGTGATTTTGTGTCTTCGCTGTAAGGGATTGGTTTACGACAAACTTTCTGGTCTTCCTTGATTGCAAAAGTTCTAGCTTTGCCCCATACACCACCCATCGGTTTTCCTGGACCGGGGAAAGTAGGTTCCCAGTCACCTGGTTTTTTGAAATTAATTTCCCAGTCATAACCTTGGAATGGATCCAAGAAGTGTTCATGTCCTACAAGATCGGTAGTTGACCATTCCCAAACCGCTTCTGCCACATCTCTACCTCTATTTACAGATCTGTCGTAAACTTCAGCAGAAACTTCAGCTTTATATTTGTCATTAAGCCTTTTTGCAGTGGTTTTAATGAGTGTTTGTTGTGTTTCAGGAACGTTTGTAAAAAATCTAGGCATTAAATATTCATAACTTGCGTTAACCACTAATGGCCAATAATATTCCTTAGTTCTATCTGCATCTGGAACATCAAATCCTGCCCAATAACCATCAAATGAATTAAAATCTGGCATACCTGCGATACATGCTTCATATGCTGACAATCCTATGTATGCAACTGATCTTGGTGCTGGACCAGGACGATATCCTGCTGCATATCTTTCTACTTGAAGGTAAGTTTCGTTCCATTCAAAGGTAGCTTCATTGTCGAAGTCAGCCACTTTTTTAAACTCAGTGTTTTCTGTTTCGTCTGTAACATCTTTTTTACATGATGATACTACTAGGGAAATACCAAGTAAAAGTAAAAGCAATTTTGTAATACGGATCATTTCGGGCAATTGTTTTAATGTTTAAAAGTGACACAAAGCTACTCCTCAGTCTATTGGGTAAACCCCTTTTTTCATTAGAATTTTATTAGAAATGATTAGTATCCTTTAGATACGAAATTATTCTCTTTATATTTGCTTCGTAATAAGTAGATTACAAAAAGATATGTTGTAATTTATGATAAATAAGTTTGTAAAATAGGTGAAGTAGATGCATATTCTATTGGTAGAAGATCAGCTAGGAGTAGTACAGTCATTGAAACAAGGACTTGAAGAAAAAGACATTAAAGTCGATACTGCTACCAATGGTATAGATGGCAAAAAACTTGCTGAAGAGAATACATACAATGTTATTGTCCTTGATGTGATGATGCCTGGAATTAATGGCATTGAGTTATGTAACATGCTTAGGAAATCGGGAAGTAGTGTTCCTATCCTTATTATATCTGCATTAGATTCTGTAGAAGATAAAATAATTGGTTTAGATGCAGGCGGTGACGATTATCTTGCTAAACCATTTGAGTTTAACGAATTTTTAGCTCGCATAAAAGCTTTGGATCGTAGGTATAACAGTATTTATCAAGCAAGTACTACTAGACAAATCGAAGACTTGGATGTGAATTTTGTAAACAGAACAGCTTTTAGACTTAAAAAAAACTTAGATTTAACGCCAAAAGAATTTAGGCTACTCGAGTTTTTTATAAATAATGAAAATAAAGTGGTGTCTAAAAATGAAATTGCTATTAAGGTTTGGGATGTAGATTTTGATACGGGAACGAATGTTGTAGAAGTTTATGTAAATTATCTACGTAATAAATTGGACAAAGGTTTTGATAAGAAGCTGATTCACACTAAATTTGGCATTGGATATATATTCAATCCAAGATAATATGCAGATACGGACTAGGCTCACTTTATGGTTTATAGGCATTACGGCACTTCTTTTGTTGTCTTCTTTGGTATTTATTTATATCAATTTTAGTAATCATATCAAGGCAGAATTTTACGAGAGCCTAGAGTCAAAAGCAGTTATGACGGTCGTAATGCTCGTAAAAAACAATCCTGAGTTAGAAACCGAAAAAGAAGAAAACCAACAAAATGATGTCCTTCCTTCCAAAGAAAACATCATTGTATTTAATACAAAATTTGAAAAATTATTTTCATTCAATAAAGAAGATCAAATTTCTGAGTCAGTTTTAAGAACGATATTGGCTAAGGGTGAGCATAAATTTGCGCTAGGGATGTACGATGCTGTTGGGATAAAATATACCACAAATTTTGGGAAGGAGTTGATCATTATTTCCAAAGGCGTATTTCTGTCTCAAGAGCTAGTCCGACTAGGAAATATTTTGATGATTACATTTTTTCTATTTTTGACATTGACCGCTGGAGGTGGATATTATTTTGCAGGAAAAGCGCTACAACCTATTACAAAGACAATGAATGAAATTGACAATATGTTGCCATCTGACCTGACACAAAGATTGAATGTGGATAATAATAAAGATGAACTATCGAGGCTTTCATTTACTTTCAATAAATTGTTAGATCGGATAGAAGATGCCTTCAAAATTCAGAAAGTCTTTTTATCAAATGTCTCTCATGAACTACGCAATCCATTGGCTTCCATCATTTCAAGTATTCAAGTCAATCTATCTAAAGACAGGTCCACAGAAGACTACAAAACTTGTCTTAATAACATTTTGCATGAAGCGGTAGATCTAGAACATACATCTACCCACCTAATGGAATTAGCTAGAATATCGGCAAATTCTGATAAAATCTTATTTGACAAAACAAGGATAGATGAATTAATTTGGGAAGCTATTACAAGTGTCAAAAAATCAAGCAATCAATATGTTATTCGTTTTGACTCCAATAATCTTCCAGAAGATCCTGAAAAACTTAATATTTTGGCCAATGATGCTTTAGTAAAGACAGCCTTGGTAAATCTTCTAGAAAATGCTTGTAAATTTTCTCCAGATCATCATGCCCAAATAAATCTAAATATTGCTGATAATCAATTTATTGCCATAGAAATAAAAGATTCAGCGCCGAGAATATTAAATGAAGAAAAGGAATTGATATTCAAACCTTTTTATAGAAGTAATGCCACTAACAAAATTAAAGGTTCGGGCATAGGTTTATCATTAGTTGCAAGTATTGTTAACATTCATAAAGCCAAACTAACTATTTCGGATTGTGAAGGAAAAGTGGGAAATGTTTTCACTATTACATTTCCAATCAAGAAAATGTAGGTCAAGCAAAATCAATTCTAATGAAATTCTAATCCTAAGATAATCAAAAAGTTGTAGTTTTGTGTTTTTAATTGAATAATGGTAATTTTTAATCAGGTAAAACTAAATATATTTGTTGGATGGTTTCGTCTCATGGCGTTACTGTCACTAATCGTAGTTTTTTCTTTTTTTAACCCAAAGATGCATGAAGAAAAAAGAAGAGATCTCGAGGTCAAGTCAATTGTTTTGCAATGGTATAATCTATTCCTGCATTTAGAAAGTAAAGACACTACCGCTTTCCCACCTATTTCTGCACAACGACTAGCAAATATGGGCATGAGTGGATATTTATCATTGGACTATCAGAAAACAATGTCATTTACACAAGATGAAACCTTAGAATTATTGAACAAGGTTTACAGTGATGCATTGAGCAAGTACTACACACATCTTGATAACAACTCTAAAGAAAGTATAAAAATACTAGAAAATAATATTGCATCCACAATTTCTATACCTGACCAAAGTGAAGACTTGGTCGAAAGGGCTTGCGAAAACATCAAAAGTAGCCTTCCATATCACTTTGAAAATAGATCAGGAAATTTCTGTGAAGTCTTAGAAACTAAATCAATTAAAACGGCTGAATCAAAATATTCATTTAAATCTAACCATGCAATTTTGCCTGAGTGGGGGCAGAAAAAGACCATTGTAGTAAGCAAAAACAAAGTAAGCTGCGAAAAACCTTATGTAGAAAATGACTCATTCGATAAAGCATTATATGCAGAAGCGCTTGAGATTTATTCTATGTCCCACAATTTAACCAAGGATGATATTTGGGTGGCAGAGTTTTGGGGTGATGATGTCAGAGGTTTGACTTTTTCGCCACCTGCACGTTGGATTTCAATCTTAAATCAGATAGTACAGAAGGAAGAAATAACGGCAGAAGAAATAATAGAAGTATATTTAAAAATGGGAATTGGACTTCATGATGCGGCTATTGTTTGTTGGAAAAATAAATATGACCATAATTTGTTAAGACCATCAGATTTTATACAAAACAATATTGATGGTAGTTGGCATCCTTTTCATGATAATCCAGATTTTCCCGCGTATCCATCAGGACATTCTGTATTCGGAGCAGTAAGTTCTAGGATTTTGGAAGCTAGCTTTGGTATTGATTATAAAATGACGGATATGAGTCATTCCCGTAGAATAGAGTTTGTAGGTAAAGAAAGATCTTATAACTCATTCAGAGAGATGGCACACGAAAATGCATACTCTAGAATGATCATGGGCGTACATTACAAACAAGATTGTGATGAAGGACTGAGATTGGGCTTTGAAGTAGGAGACATCATCAATAGAACAGACTTTAAATCTATTTTAGTAAAAGATAACTACCACCTTTAATATATTCTTTTTCCGATGGTCTGGCTCCAAGACAGCCTATCGGTAACTTTGGGATGTATCAACAAACCGATACGATGTCTTTAAGCCATAGGATCAGAAGTACACCTTAAGAAAGCCCTACGATCTTACCATCATCATCTATATCAATATGTTCCGCACTCGGTATCGCAGGAAGACCAGGCATTCTCATCACATCACCAAGGAGCGGAATCACAAATCCAGCACCACCAGCAAATTCAAATTCTCTGACTGTGACATTAAAACCTGTGGGTCGGCCTATTTTCTTTTCGTCATCCGAGAAGCTAGCAGGTGTCTTCACCATACAAACAGGCAATTCCTGATATCCTAGTTTTGTGATTTGCGCTATTTGTGACTTCGCTTTTGACGTGTATTCCACATCATCGGCGCCATAAATTTCTGTGGCTATTGTTTTTATTTTATGTTCTATACTGTCTGTAAGTTGGTACAATGGCTGGAAATTGTTTTTTCCATCCTGTATACTTTCTACTACTGCTGCCGCAAGTTCTGAAGCGCCTGCACCACCATTTGCAAATGCAGTACTTACAATGGCTTTTACACCTTTCTGAGCACATAATTCTTTGATGACATCATTTTCTTCTGCCGTATCTGTTGGGAAAGCATTGATAGCAACTACTGGATTAAGGCCGAATTTTTGTACATTTTCTATATGCTTTTCTAAATTGCAGAATCCTTTTCTCACAGCATCAGGATCAGAATTTGTCAATACATCTTTGTGTACGCCTCCATGATGTTTTAATGCTCTCACAGTCGCAACCACGACTACGCCATCTGGTTTAAGCCCTGAAGAAACACACTTGATATGAAGGAATTTTTCAGCTCCAAGGTCTGCTCCGAAACCTGCTTCTGTCACTACAAAATCTCCAAGAGAAAGCCCCATTCTTGTGGCAATAACCGTGTTTGTACCTTGAGCGATACTTGCAAATGGTCCACCATGAAGAATAGCCGCATTTCCTTCTAATGTTTGGACAAGATTCGGTTTAATGGCATCTTTTAGCAAAACAGCCATAGCACCAACAGCCTTTAGATCACGAGCAAAAACAGGTTTGCCATCATAAGTTTGGCCTACATAAATATTGCCTAATCTACGTTTTAGATCCTTAAGATCATTAGATAGACACAAGATGGCCATGACTTCTGAAGCAGGCGTGATATTGAAACCGTCTTCGCGCATGATGCCATTGCCTTTGCCACCGATGCCAACTATGATCTGCCTCAATGCTCTATCATTCATGTCCATAACACGTTTCCATGCCACTGTACGAGGATCGATATTAAGGCTGTATTGTTTGTTTTGAATATTATTATCGATCAATGCAGAAAGAAGATTATTTGCTTTTTCTATAGCTGAAAAATCTCCTGTGAAATGCAGATTGATGTCTTCCATTGGTATGACCTGCGCATATCCACCACCCGCTGCACCACCTTTGACACCAAATACTGGACCTAGTGATGGCTCACGCAAAACTGCAATAGCTTGATTGCCATTATAATTTAGACCATCCGTCAGACCGATCGTAGTGGTAGTTTTGCCTTCCCCATATCTAGTAGGTGAGAGTGCTGTCACCAAAATAAGTTTACCTTTAGGCTTCTCTTTTTGTAAATGCAAGGGAAGTTTCGCTTTGTATTTGCCATAATACTCAAGATCATCTTCAGTGATATTGAGTTTTTCAGCGATATGTTTGATATGCTGAATCTTTGCGTTTTGGGCGATTTCGATATCGCTAGGGAAAGTGGCCATGTGATTTATATGATTAGGACTGCAAATATGGCAAAATACTTTGAAAGGCGTGTATGTTTATATCTTAAAATGTGGTGATAAATATCAGTAACTTTTGCCACATCTTTATCAAAGTGGCTATTGTGTCTTTGCCACTTAAATAATTGTAAATATTTGATATCAAATAACTTGATGCTTAGCGTATGTTTAAATTTTTTTTATGTATTGGAGTTGCAAACTTGTTTGCAACAGATACTTTGTGATTGTAAACAAGTTTGCATTGCCAATAATGGTTACCAAATTAATTTAAAAAATTCCAAGAAACCAATACATTCTTTGCCCAAAATTACCTATCTTTATACCTAGTTCATATCAGCGTTTGCACTTAAAGTGTTTAACGATCAATGACTGTCAAAAGACCAAAAAAGCTACCAAAACTACTATTTTTCATCAAAAACTAATAAGGGTTGTCCCGAGGTTGTCCCGACCTTGTGCCAAGGTTGTCCCGAGGTTGGCCCGACCACGCTCCGTAGACGTTCCCTATACGCTCCCACTACACTACAGTTGTACTATACCAGTTCAAGCTCATGTTTCCAATACTAAATAACCAAACATTGCTCCATAAAAGCAGTTTTTTAAAGCATTTGTACAATCGTTAGTAAAATTTGAGCTTTTACTAATAAATACCCTTTGTCATTAGCTTTATATTTCAATTTGTTGGACTATTGCATCTCTTTGATCGATTGTTTGTCTCGCAGACTACGCAGATTTCGAAGATTTTTTAGAAGAAGTTTATTGGTGCTATACTGACAAAGTGTTTTGGATGTTGCAAACAAGTTTACAACTCCATTACATACTACCGAAGGATAGAAATGTTAAAATATTCATAAGATGACAAATTTTAATCCCACTGAAATCACTTTGACGATATCAAAAAGTTAAAGTTTCTTATGGAAGAAATTTGTATTGAAAAAACACCGTTATTTGTAGTAACTAAATCAAAGATATTATGGGTACATCACTATTTGAATTTGTAGGTAGAGTAGGTAATATGGTATATTACAAACTTGATAAGAAACCAGTAAAACGTAGGATCGGAAAGGTTGATCTGGAAAAGATGCGGACAGCTCCACAATACGAAGAAACGCGTAAAAATCAGTATGAATTAGGTGTTGCAGCTAGCGGTGGAAAGCTTTTCAGAGAAGGTTTGTTGCAATTTACCAAAGGGTTCACGATTCATTCTTATGCATCGGATGTAGTGTCCATCTTGCTAAATACTTTGCGAAGTGATGCGACGCAACCAAAAGGGCAAAAACAAATAACCAATGGGCTAAAAAATGTTGCTTCGCAGCTGGCATTCAACAAGTTAGATATATTTAGCAAACGAGAAACATCGTTTTATAAAAATACACTTCTTAGGAAAACAAACGATGGAAAGTCTTGGAGGCTGAATCGAAATATACTCTTCGGGAAAGGAGTAAAGGGTGATCAAATGAGTGTTAAAATAGGTTATTATCACGTTGATTTTGAAGGAAGTATTGCCAATTATGAAGAAGTATTATCTATGGCATGTCATCGCAATGAAATGATAGAATTTAGCGATTTCAAACTTCCAAAGTCTAATAAAAACAATACGACTCCGTGGACTTTTATCATCGTGCAAGTGTGGAGAGAGGGCAGTTTTCAAGACATCACAGGTATAACGTATATGTCTGTATTGGATGTAGTGGACAATGATGCTTTAAACGATGCTCTTGACGAAAATAATGAACCATTATTGCATAAATGTGGGCGTGAAATGGAGGAAGGGCATGGATTGCACGAGTTGCAAACTCGTGCTAGCAGGGGTATCGAAGTTGAAAACTTCGACAATCAGAATTTGATTCATGCAAATAGCCGTTATAGGGAAGATATTGTGAAATTTAGCAGACAGAATGATTGGGATGAGGTAATAAAACAAGTTGCGATTAGACATCAGTTGTAAAGATGTTATAACAAATCAAATATGTAATAACTTTTGTTCAATTTGAACCGCATTTTAAATGCTATAAATGGAGTATCAAAGTTGTAAACTTTGACCATCCATCTAATTTGGACAATAGGGTTATAAAATGTGGTGATAAATATCAGTAACTTATGTTACACCTTAACGAAATGGACCACCTTATCTTTGCAGGTGAAATAATTGTAAGCTTTTGTATCGTAAGTATTATATTCTTATTGCGTCTTTCTTTATTCTGGTGCTTTCATTGGTATACATTGAGTTCTTTATGGATGATATTAAAGTCATAGTACCGCTGAAGAATTCATGGGAGATGGCAGTCCCGCATCAAGAACTACCACAAGGATTAACCTCTCTAAAAGCCAGGGATTGTGGTATGTGTCATGTACAACATTATGAAGAATGGCAAAAATCTACCCACGCTAATGCGTGGACAGATAAACAATTTCAAGCTGAACTAAAAAAGGAGTCTAGCCCTTTTATGTGTATCAATTGCCACATTCCTTTACAAAATCAGCAAGAATACATCATCAAAGGACTGGAAGACGGCGACATTTATAAACCTGTTAAGGAAATAAATCCACACTTTGATGCAGAACTTCAAATGGAAGGTATCACCTGTGTCAGTTGTCATGTTAGAGACAATAAGATTATAGGACCTACTGGTACTAGCTTGGCTCCACATTCAGTAAAAAAAGATACAGAACATCTTTCTGAGAAACTTTGTATCAGTTGTCATAATGCTACAGCTGTCGTGACGCCTACTTTGGCTTGTTCATTTCAGACGGGTGATGAGTGGAAAGCGGGACCTTTTTATAAACAAAAAAATTGTATTTCGTGCCACATGCCTGAGACACATCGATCTATCGTAGCGGGTATGCCTGAGCGCAAGAGCAGATTCCATAGTTTTCCCGCATCAGGAATTCCTAAATCACCAACCCATTATCCCGAAAGATTAGAAAGTCTGACTTTTACACTATCACCAAATAAAAAAACTTACACCACTAAAGATAGTTTGATTTTTACACTAGAACTTACAAATGCAAATGCTGGTCACCGAGTACCAACTGGAAACCCTGAAAGATTCATTATCACAGAAATGGTATTAAAAGATAAAAAAGGAGATATCATTAGTCAAAAACAAGAACGGATTGGAGAGCATTGGGAATGGCACCCCATTGTCAAAAAAGTAAGTGACAATAATCTCAATCCCGGTGAGTCTAGGAAATACACTTATAATGAAAAACCATTGGCGAAAGGAAGTTATACCTTACATTTTTCAGTATCAAAACACAGACTTACACCCGAATCTGCGAAGTATAACAAGCTAGGTACGGACTACCCACTTTCATTTGTGGCTTGGGAACGGACGTATGATTTTGATGTGAAGTAAGGTAAGTTTAAAAATACTTTTTAAATTTATATATATATCCCATCAAGCCGAATTCCGCCCAGCATTTATGATCCCAAAAGCACATCGCACTACTATTTTTTCGTAACTCGCTTGGATGTTTGGGTCTGTGGGTTCAGTGACATCGCGGAGTTTGGATAATGCGTATTGCTGTATGGTGACAAGTGGTAGTACGATGCGTTCTCTCATTTGTACTGATAATCTATCAACTGGATATGCCTCCATCAGTTCTTTGTGGTCGCCTAGCAAGAGAAGATTAGTGGTAGTAAGGCGGTATTCGTCCGCTATTTTTTTACGGATGGGTCCATAAACAGGATGATTTGATATATGTGCGGTTAAAGGTAGGAAGGTCTTAAATAAAGTCATTTCACTATTGTCTATCAATGTCCTGAAAAAGAGTGATTTTTGGTATATCTGTTTCAGGACTTCAAATTTTCCTTCCGATTTAAGTTGTTCTATGGCAGTACCTAGACCATAAAATCCTGGTACATTTTGTTTGATCATATTCCATGATGCGACAAATGGGATGGCTCTGAGATCTTTGATGGTCAATTTGTCTGTTTTGCCACGTTTGGCTGGGCGACTACCGATATTGGTCTGTCCAAAATATTTTAAAGGACTCACATCAGACATATAATGAACAAAATCAGGATGATTCTTTAGGTCGAGATAGGTGGCTAAACTTATTTCTGCTACCTGAAAGATGAGCGCTTCTTCTTCAGACGTAAAATTTTCTTTGTCGTCAGAGAATACATTATTAGTGATGCCCGCATTGACGAGTTGTTCGATATTGTATCTAGCTGAGTCTATAATACCAAAATTTGAACTAATGGTCTGACCCTGTATCGTCAGTTGGATTTCTTTGCTTGAGATATCTTTATTCATCGATGCATAAAACTTATGTGTTTTGCCACCACCACGAGCTGGAGGACCACCACGACCATCAAAAAACAAAACATCGATATCATATTTTTTTGAAAGTCTACTTAGTTCTTCTTTGGCTTTGTAAATCATCCAATTTGCCATAAGGTAGCCACCATCCTTGGTCCCATCAGAGAAACCTACCATGATGGTTTGTTTGTTATTGCGTTGTGCCAAGTGTTTTTTATATACATCTAGCTCGTAAAGCTGCTTCATGATAAGCGGAGCATTGATAAGGTCGTCTATCGTCTCGAATAGTGGTACTATATCCACACTGATATGGTCCGCATCCCAACCTGACATTTTGAATAGGGTCAGTACTTCTATGACATTTAGCGCACTCGAACATTGGCTGATGATGTATCTCTGACAAGTGTCTTCACCAAATTCTTCTTGGATTTTATTGATGGTCTTAATGGTTAGGATGGTATCACTTTGGAGTTCATCATCTAGTTCTTGGGCATCGATTTTGATATTAGATTTGGTAAGAAAGTCTATTTTTTGAAGCTCATCCAGCGAGTTGTAGCTTTCTTTTTGGTTTGATTTTTGGCCAATGATGGTGTCAATGAGCTTTGTGTGGACATCATTTTCTTGTCTGATATCTATAAATGCAAAGTGGAGTCCGAAGCAAAGAACTT
Organism: Saprospiraceae bacterium; assembly: GCA_041739205.1. GTDB lineage: Bacteria > Bacteroidota > Bacteroidia > Chitinophagales > Saprospiraceae > OLB9. Next base: position 25,059 of record JBGSOH010000009.1, on the reverse strand, counting down.
TATTGATTAGATTTTCTACTTGGGTAATAAAAAGTCCATTATGTTCCGTATTAAGTATTTCTAAAACTTCTTTTAATGGCTGTATGATGTCATCTTGTGAAGTTATGTTTTGACTATTGCGCAGGAAAGCTTGTTCGTATAGGTCTGATTCTAGTTTTGATATGATCGTATCTACACCTTTGAATGTGAGTCTTCGCTTGAGTTTACGCACATCTCTGTAATAACATTTTAACAGTGCGATATGCAATGAAGTAGCTACTCTGTAAGTGGTGGCAGCTTTGACAAATGGATTTCCATCTCTATCTCCACCTGGCCAAAATCCCATGCGGATGATGGGTCCAAGGGTAGGATTTAAGAATGGAAGTGTATCTTTGTATTCTGCGATGATATCTCCCACACTATGGTAAAATACATTTTCGAGAAACCATATCAAACTCACGGCTTCATCATAAGGTGTTGGTTTTTGTTTGTTTAGGAAAGGCGTTTTGCCTAATTGTTGTAAAAGGAGATTTATATTTTCTGTATCATTTATTTTAAGAGCGGCACTGAGATCATTGATAATGCCTAGTACAGATCCTGGATAAAACTGTGTAGGATGGGCTGTGAGTACAAGTCGTACACAGAAGTTCTCTAGGTTTTTTATGTCTTTGTCTGAATAAGTGTGTGTGGAAAATTTAGTTTCCAATGGTTTTAATGTTCCTGTACCTTTTAAGTCATTTATTTTGTCATAAGCAGCATCTTCGAGAGCGTCGAATAGCACGATTTGTCTTTCTATATATTGGATAGTGCGAAACATGAAGTCTGCTCTTTCGCTTTCTGTATGTAGGATGGTATGATTATCAAAAAAGGAGTCCATAATATCTGGTACCTGTTGACCTGACTCATATCCTTCTTCACATTGAGACAATAAGAGTGATAATAAGATGCCAGTTTTTTCAATTTTAATGAATGGTAATGATAGAAAGAGACTATTGTACAGTTGGAATTTGATGGCAATATCATTATGGAATTGCGCTATGTTTTTTGAAATTTGAGCTGACATACTTAGTGTTTTGATTACAATATGTACAAAGATAGGGAAAAAAGATTAAACGGGTTTTGCTTATTATTAGAAGTTAAGATTATATGGTTACTTTCTATAAATTGTGATAATCTAGCCATTAAGAAGTAAAGGTTAGTTAAGGTTTTGGATGCTATAATTTTATTTAGGATAATGAATGTATTACTCATCAGGTAGTAAGGGAACAATCATTTGTTGCGAGACTTTACAGCCGTTTTTCTCTAATTCATATTTTAGACAGTGTTCATAGACACTTTCGAGTAATCCAGGACCTAATTTTTTATGTACTTTAATAGCTAAACCAGTAATTTAAAAGCTAAGGTGGGTTATTGATTTTTTTGAATGCATAATTAATAATTTTTTTGAATAAATACCTGGTTTTTTAAATACCTCTATTAAAACCAACTTCCTTTTATATGAAAATATTTTTCTACACTCGCATCAAATCCCAAATTTCTCTGGGCTATATTTTTAATATTTGATCCTGTGAAGTCGAAGATTTTGTTCTCTCCAGCATGTTTTTGAATAACATGATCTATCAATAAATACATAGATTTGATTTCTTTACCGCGATGATCTGATGCACAAAGAAGAAAGTAGACACGGTTTCCAAATAATATAAAAAATGCAGAAGCTCTTATTTCATCATTTTCCACGACAGATACCAAAAAACCATTTTTTAAGGAGATAGATGAACTGATTAATTTCTCTACTTTTAAATGGTGTTTGTTCAGGAGTAATGTCGGGTCATTATTCTTTAGAAAGTCGATCTGTGCTTTGATATCTTTATTTTCATTGACATGTTGGTTTTCTACAGCTCTTGCAAATGTTAGGTTCCTTTTGGTGTTTCGATTATAGTTTTTTACTAAATTTTCATAAGTTAATGTTAAGTCTAATACGTGATTTTCTTTTGTCACATGTTTTAACTTAAATGGGAAATCATCGTTCGTAAGTATATCATATTTGAAAACTTTGGATGACAATTTATCATAAAATGCATCTATTTCATTAGTCGTAAATTCTTTTTCTCTGTGGAATAAACCTAATCTTTGACATAAAAATGGCTGTGTGATGTATGGGATCCCATATTTATATTTTTTATAAAAGGGCATTACTACTTCATAATCTCCAGATATCCAAGCTTGCCACTTATTATCAGTCATTGCATCAAGGTACCAAGTATTTGCATATACATTTACATGTTGACTATAAGAAATGGTATTATTCCATTTCTCATCGTCTATTTCCTTTCTTTGCAACAACCTTAAATTCATCAAGTTAACTTTTATGCATAGAGTTTTTCTATCTCATTTGCATATTTCGTCAGGATTATCCTTCTTTTTAACTTCATGGTAGGTGTAAGCTCAGATTCTGTACCGTCATTTCTTATCGCTTCCCAAGTATTTCCGATAAGGGCAAATTTTTTGATCTGCTCGATATGGCCTAAATTTTTATTGATTTCGTCCACACATTGTTGGATTCTAGTATGGACTTTTTCATTGAGGATGATATCTTGTAAGGATGTCCAAGTGATTTGATGTTCTTCGCACCACATTTTAAGCGCATCTTGTGATGGAACGATCAGTGCCGAAACAAATTTTTTGTGGTCACCCACAATCATGGCTTGTTCTATAAGGAAGTCTTCTTTCAAACTGCTTTCTATAGGGGCAGGCGCTACATATTTACCACCTGATGTTTTTAGTAATTCTTTTTTGCGATCCGTTATTTTGAGATATTTTTTACCATTTGGACCATCTACAAATGTTCCTATATCACCAGTTCGGAAGTAAGTTTTGCCATTCAATTCCTTAAAGACAGCTGCTGTCTGTTCAGGTTGTTTATAATATCCTAGCATGATATTAGGACCAGCTGCTATGATCTCACCTTCTCCTTCATTGTAATCACCTTCTGATCTGTCTATCACTATATCACAAATATCGAGTGGTACGCCTACAGTTCCAATTTTATTAGATCCGCTATAATAATGATTTAAAGTCAATACAGGTGACGTTTCTGTAAGTCCATATCCTTCAGTAATCGTGATACCTGCTGCCGAGAATACCCTTGCTATTTTGGCGGGGCAAGCGGCTGCACCTGTAGCGATTCCCTTTACATTACCGCCTAAGGCTGCTCTCCATTTGGAGAATATGAGTTTGTCAGCTATTTTTCGTTTTATGGCATCGAGCCCAGTGAATTTTTTACCATGTTCGAAATCGTCTGTCAATTTGAGCGCCCAGAAAAACAGTTTTTTCTTTAACCCTGTCAGCGCCAAACCTTTGTTGTATATCTTTTCGTACACTTTCTCAAGGAGTCTAGGCACGGTAGTGAAATAATGTGGTTTTACAGAAGCGAGATCACCGGTTTCTCCACCTAGATTGTCGGTCCCTGTAAAGTATATTTCCGTAGCCAAAGATGTATAGACATAGAGGACTGCTCTCTCAAATATATGACATAAAGGGAGAAAACTCAAAATTCTTTCACCTTTTTTGACTGGTAATAAGTCTGAGCAGCTTTCTACTACACTGATGATATTCAGGTGGGTCAGCATGACGCCTTTTGGATTTCCTGTGGTACCAGATGTGTAAATAATCGTGGCAAGGTCTTCAGATTTTATGGTTTGGCTTATAGATTCTACTTTTACTAAATGTTTGTCATTCATAAAATCTAGCCAAAAAGGTCGTCCACCTTGTTTATCAAAACATATGATTTCCTTGAGTGAATCGACTTTTGATTGGGCTGCAGAAACTTTGTCGTAGAGATCACCACTACCTACAAAACAAATTTTTACTTCCGCTTCATTCATAATGTATTCGTACTCTCGCGAACTAATCGTAGGATACATGGGCACACCTATTGCCCCTATATATTGGATGGCAAGATCGGTGACAACCCATTCAGGGCGATTTTTATATACGACAAGACCAATCTTATCTCCTTTCTCGATACCAAGATCTAATAAACCTGATGCAAGTTTTCTTGACTTTTCTATCACATCAGCAGTTGAATAGAACTGCCAATCATCACCTACCCGAGAACCAACAAATTTGTCTATCGGTCCATCATCAAACTGTTTTGTAATATAATCAAATAATCTTGTGGCTTGCATGATCTAAAGCTTTATTTAGTGAGTACTGAAAGAAAAAAAATATTGAATACCAACGCTTTACTGAAAGGTAAAGATATAGTATTTGGAATATTATTTCAAAAGATAATTGCGTTTTTTTAATTTGTGCATCTTATAGGCAGACATAATAATTGATTGTCTTGACTGACATCAGCTATATTTTTTATAAAAAGAAATCAAATTATAAAAAAATAATAATTATATCTTTGTGCCTATGAAGCAGAAAAAACAAACCAACCATATCGCCGCTACACCAAGTGTAAAGATAGCGGCTCTTCCTGAGTCGTTTAAGTGGCATAGCTTATTCGTTTTTATTTTTGGGGCAGCACTATATTTAAATACGTTAGGACATGAGTTTACCCAAGATGATGCCATCGTTATTTATGACAATATGTACACTACAAAAGGTGTGTCGGGTATAAAAGGCTTGTTTACAGAGGACACATTTTTTGGATTTTTTAAAGAGGAAGGTAAAGCAAAACTTGTTTCGGGTGGACGTTATAGACCATTCACTCCTGCGATGTTTGCTGTCGAATACCAACTTGTAGGTAAAAAACCGTGGCTTGGGCATCTTATCAGTATCTTATTATATGGTTTTCTTTGTCTGATGGTTTACAAGTTGCTCATATCACTTATTTGCCATAAAGATGATTCTGAACGTAATAGATATATAGCCTTGGCAGCAGCTTTGATATATGCAGCGCATCCATTACATACAGAAGTTGTAGCTAACATCAAAGGTAGGGACGAAATTATGAGTATGTTGGGAAGTGTAGTTGCTTTATACGCCATACTTAAATATGTGGATCTCAAACAATCTAAGTATTTGATTTATGCATGTGTAAGTTTTTTTATCGCCTTTCTTTCCAAAGAGAATACTATTACATTTCTAGCAGTAGTCCCTTTAGCTTTGTATTATTTTAGAGATTATGGTATGAAAACAATATTGTCATCTAGTGCTATGTTGCTGATTCCTACCATTTTGTTTTTGATGATCAGGTCTGCTATTTTGGGCAATGATTTCGGTGGTACACCCATGGAACTTATGAATAATCCATATCTCAAATTAGTAAATGGTAGTTATGTGCCTTTCGAAGCTGGAGAAAAACTTGCTACGATTCTATTTACACTTGGCAAATATGTACAACTGCTTGTATTTCCACATCCACTGACCCATGATTATTACCCAAGGTATGTCGACATTATGAGCTTTGGAGATCTCAGTGTATGGTTGAGTCTTGCGTTATATGGATTGATAGCTTTTGTGGCTATTCGTGGTTTAAAAACAAAAAGTATCATTGGTTTTGCGGCTGCCTACTACATTATTACATTATCCATTGTTTCAAATATTGTATTTCCGATCGGTACGAATATGTCTGAACGATTTATGTTTATGCCTTCATTGGGTTTTGCATTGGTGGTTGGGTATTATCTTAGTACTTTGGTCTATAGTAAATGGGGGAAACAAGCACTTTTTGTAACACTAGGTATTATTCTTTCCCTTTATGCGCTAAAAACCATCACTCGTAACATGGTATGGGAAAGTGATTTTAAACTCTTTACTACAGATGTAAAAACTTCTGTCAATAGTGCTAAAGTTCTGAATGCTGCAGGTGGCGCACTGACTACAGAAGCATTTAAAGAAAAGGATGAGTCCAAAAAAAGGGAAATGCTTACGGAAGCTATTGGATATCTTAATAAAGCGGTACAAGTGCATCCGACTTATAAAAATGCTTTTCTCATAGCTGGAAATGCGAATTATTATCTCAAAGATTATGATAATGCTGTGATTGCATATGAAAAGGCATTGGCGATAGATCCAGAATTTACTGATGCCAATAAAAATCTTGCCATTACACTTAGAGATGCAGGTAGACAAGCAGGAGAAGTAGAAAATAATTTGGCAAAAGCAGAAGCCTTATTGACCAAGTCATACAATATATTTCAAGATGATACCGAGACTTTGCGTTTGCTTGGAGTCGCCAATGGAATAAAGGGAAATCATCAAGGTGCCATCACATATTTCCAAAAAGTAGTGGCATTAGACCCAAAAAGTGCTGGTGGTTTTCTTAATCTGGGCAACGCATATAAAAATGCAGGTGATATGTTGAATGGAGAAAAATATATCCAACAAGCCTTAGCAATTGATCCCAATATCTTGAATAATCAAGGTAAATAATGGAATAAATGGCCTATATTGATGACTTTAACAGTTTTTTATCGTCTGATACATATGTCAATTACGAATACAATCGTTAGACTAGTATGTGCTTTTATAAAGTTTATAAGATTAGTACCTTTAAGAATGCACTACAGGTCAATAAGAAAGAATATGATTAGAAGGATATTGAAGGTTGGAAGTGGCGTTGTTATTTTGATATTGATTGTGAGCACGCATGGTTTTTCGCAACATTATTTGCAACGAGAAGATGCTTGGGTAAATGCCACGATAAGTAACATGACCCTAGATGAAAAAGTAGGACAGCTTTTTATGGTAAGGGCATTTTCCAAAGGTTATGCTGGTGAAGAAAAAAAAAATATCTGATTATATTACAAAGTACCATATAGGTGGGATTTGTTTTTTTCAAGGTTCGCCATTGGAACAAGTCAATCTCATTAATAATTACCAACAAAAAGCAAGGATTCCTCTTTTTATGGGTATAGATGGCGAATGGGGACTAGGAATGCGATTTCCTTCAGAGACCATATCTTATCCCAAACAACTCATGCTAGGAGCCATTCAAGACAATAGACTTATTTACGAAATGGGTGTAGAAGTCGCCAAGCAATGTAAAAGAGCAGGAATAAACATCAATTTTGCACCTTCAGTAGATATAAATAACAATCCTTCCAATCCAGTAATCTACGATAGATCATTTGGTGAGTCTGCCCAAAATGTGACTGCTAAAGGATATATGTACATGAAAGCTATGGAAGATGAGGGTATCATGGCATGTATTAAACATTTTCCAGGACATGGAGATACGGATGTAGATTCCCACGAAGATTTACCGATACTAAATCATTCACGAGAACGACTAGAAAGTACAGAGTTTATTCCTTTTAGACGACTTACTGCTTATGGTGCAAGTGCTTTGATGGTCGGACACCTAAATATTCCAGCCTTGGATGACAGAATAAATAGACCGACTACATTGTCAAAAAATGTGATCAAAAACATCTTGCGTCAGGAAATGGGTTATAATGGATTGATTTTTACGGATGCAATGGATATGAAAGGTATAACAAAATACTATCCAAATGGCGTTGCAGAAGCAGAAGCTTTTTTAGCTGGGAATGATGTTATTTTATTACCTGAAGACCTTGTAAAAGCTATTGCTGCGATTAAACAATATATTTCAGAAGGTAAAATTTCTCAAATGAGATTGGATGAAAGTGTACTTAGAATATTGAGAGCTAAATACAAACTAGGTTTAAATACAACGCCCATCCATAGCTCAGATGATTTATCCAAATATCTGATGCGTAATCAAGCGGTGGCTGTTAAAGAAAAACTTACGGAGGCAGCTATTACATTAGTATCTGATAATGATGAGATTATCCCCATTAGAAATACGAATGACCTACGACTAGCTACACTAAGTTTTAACAAATCTATCAAAACACCTTTTCAAAGTAGGATAAGTGATTATGCCCAATCAAAGCATTACCAATTGATGTCACATCAACTGAAAGAACAGTACGTACAGTTATTACAGACTTTATCACAGTTTGATAGGGTAGTAGTCGCTATTCATACATCTGGAAAACAAAGTGCGTACAATAAAGAAGTTTCTCAAGAAATGATAGGGTTTTTGAGAGAACTAAATAAAAAAAGTAACATCATAGTAGTCCTTTTCGGAAGTCCATATCTCTTGAAAAGAATGGGTGATCTGGACAATATATTATTATGTCATGACAATAATCGAATGACTCAAGACATAGCTGCTCAATCATTATTTGGGGTAAATATTATTTCTGGAAAGCTACCCATTAGTGTCAGTGATAAATGGCAACTCGACCATGGATTGTATCGCAACTCTTTAGGGAGACTGGGATATTCTGTTCCTGAAAGGGTAAAAATGAATTCGGATACACTAATGTTGATAGATTCTATCATGGCAGAAATGGTCCGTCTAAATGCAGCTCCTGGAGGCCAGGTTATCATCGCTAAGGATGGGAAGATCGTGTTTTCTAAATCTTATGGAAAGCTAACATCTGATGGATATTATGTCCTTCAAAATACTATTTATGATGTGGCTTCATTGACCAAAGTATTGGCGACCACCATTGCCACCATGAAATTGGTAGACGATAAGAAAATAAATGTAAGCCATCCACTTCGGTATTATATTACTGATCTCAATGGAACTGACAAAGCCAATATTAAGGTGGAAGACGTCCTGTCACATCACGCAGGTTTACAAGCAGGACTTCTTTTTTACAATAAAACAACACTGGAAGGTAAAACGAAATCTTATAACAATACATATTACAGCAACATATTAAAAGAAAATTTCACCATTCCTATAGCTAATAACATGTTTATGCGTACTGACTATAGAGATACAATGTGGCAATCCATTTACAGCAGTAGGTTGACAGGTAATAATAATTACAAATACAGTGATTTAGGATATTATATTATGCAAAAAGTGGTAGAAAATGAATCTGGAAAGAAACTAGATGATTATACTGCCACACATTTTTATCAACCATTGGGATTAAGACATACTACTTTTAACCCTTTAGGAAAACATTTAGCATCGAGCATAGCACCAACTGAAATTGATAACTATTTCAGATTTCAGACGCTCCAAGGTCATGTACATGATGCGGGTGCAGCTATGATGGGAGGCGTAGCAGGTCATGCAGGATTGTTTTCAAATGCAAGTGACATTGCAGTGATCATGCAAATGTTGCTTAATAAAGGATCATATGGCGGCATAGAATTTATCAAACCAGAGACTGTGGATTTATTCACAAGTCGTTATGGGAAATCCACTAGAAGAGGACTTGGATTTGATATGAAAGATATTCGTACAGTAAAGTCAAAAAATATGTCTCCCTTGGCTTCTTCTTCTACATTTGGACATACAGGTTTTACTGGTACAGCTGCATTTGCTGATCCTGAGCATAATATGGTATATGTTTTTTGCTCTAATCGCACCTATCCATCTGCAAATAATCAGACATTTAACAATCGAAACTATCGTTCTAATATACAATCCATTGTCTATAAATCTATCTCTGGGTACGCTAATGGGTTGTTTCCTTAAAATAATAGCTAAGTTAGGACACAGCTATGCCTTTATTAAAGTATTTTTGCACCCATGAAGTTGATCCTTTCTATTGCTTCGAGGTATCTTTTTGGTAAAAAAACAACCAATGCCATCAATATCATCACATGGATATCTGTCATAGGTATGTCTATAGGTACGGCTGCCCTAATATTGATATTGTCAGTTTTTAATGGATTTGAGAGTTTACTTTCTGGGATGCTCAATACATTTAATCCCGATATCAAAGTAACCCTAGTCGAAGGTAAGCATATCAGTAAAGATAGTGTGAACATAGATTTAATTAAGAAGCTTGATGGTATCGAACGCATTTCATTTTCGATAGAAGAAACATCTTTTTTTGATTATAAAGGATCTCAAGAAGTAGGAATAATCAAGGGTGTAGATGAAAATTTTGTGTACGTCACAGGATTAGATTCATCTATTGTTTCAGGAAAGGCAAATTTTAATGATGAAATTGATTATGCTTTGTTAGGGTCAGGAATGAATACAAAACTATCTATCAACCCATCTGACGAATATGCTATCATCACTGCATACATGCCTACCAAAGAAGATCAAGGGCCTTTGGGTAAAGATTTTAATACCTTACAGTTTTATCCTTCAGGTACTTTTTCAGTAGGAAGCGATATAGATATTCAATATGTTTTGTTAAATTTTGACCTTGTCAATCAACTCTTAAAGCTCGAAGATCACTTTAGCGCAATAGAAATAAAAGTAGTTCCGGGTACCAATGAAAATGATGTAATCCAATCATTGGAGAAATTATTGGGTGATAAGTATATGATCAAAAACAGATACCAACAAGATGAAGGATTCCTAAAAATTATGAATATAGAGAAGTGGATTAGCTTTATGATTGCTTGTCTTACTTTATTAATTATAGCCTTCAATCTAGTGGGATCGCTATGGATGATCGTCTTGGAAAAAAAGAAAGACATATCCATCCTTATGTCCATGGGACTCACAAAATCTAGCATCAGGTGGATATTTTTGACGCTTGGATTTTTGATATCAGTGATAGGACTCGTCTTCGGGTTTATACTGAGCTTGATCTTGTATTGGATGCAAAAAAACTATGGACTAATCAGCATACCCGATGGATTTCTGATAGATGCTTATCCTATAGAGTTGAGGTTTATTGACTTTATAGTAGTCACTTTGACAGTCATGATCATTGGTTATATGGCATCCTTGCTGCCTTCCATTCGAGCTGGTAAGGTCAGTGCTTTTGTGAGGCAAGAGTAACATTTTTTTTTATTTACTAAAAAACTGACTTAATTGCTTCCTACTGAAAATCCGTAGCCACACTTATTTTTTCGATATCTTCTTCTATGCTTCTGAGTTTGGTTTTACAAAAATCAGACAGCTCTGCTGCACGTTTGAGTTTGTCGCTGAGTTCATCTAGGCTTACATCTTCTTTTTGTAAGGAAGAGAGTATATTATTTAGTTCTGCATATGCAGCATCGTAGGTCATATTTTTTTTACTCATGGGTATTGACTTTTATTTCTTTATCAAAAAATTCTATTTGTATATCTTTATTCTTAACTAAATCGGTACTTCTCTTTATTACGGTATTGTCTTGTCTGACGATAGAATATCCACGTTTTAGTATGTTTTTTGGATTTAGGAGATGTATATTGCTATCTATTGTTTTGAGTCTTTCGGTGTGACGATATAAGATGGTTTTGACCGATGTATTTATATTCTGATTGATATAATTGATAGAAATTTGATTGGTCCTGATGATTTCAGATGGAATGATCTTAAGAATCTGAATGGTTTGTTGGAGTTCGAGTTCCTTGTTTTTTATTAATTGACCTGCCATTCTACTGATCCAATGTGTCACTTCAGTCAGTGTCGTCTCGAATCTGAAGTTAACTTCTATGATGTAATCAGCTAGTGCAGTCGGTGTTTTTAATGAGTAGGATGCACAAATATCTGCCACCGTAGAGTCTATATCGTGACCTATTCCTGTCAGTACTGGAAGATGGCACTTACTAATTTTGGCACCTATGTTGTAATTATCAAAAGCAGAAAGATCTAGTTTGGAGCCACCACCACGGATGATAAGCACACAATCATATTGATCTACTGATTCATGGATGGCATCGAATGCTTTGGTCACATCTTTTTCAGTGTTTTGTCCTTGCATAGCCACTTGATAAAGTGATATTTTATAGGTGTATCCGTAACTATTATGTTGTAAATGGTTTTGAAAATCAATAAAACCTGCGGCTGTAGCCGATGAAATCACAGCTATTCTTTTCACTACAGATGGCATTTTTTGGTTTTTGTTGAGTCCGATGAGTCCATCATCTGATAGTTTTTGTAGTATCTTTTGACGATTCATTTCCATCTGACCTATGGTGAATGAAGGATCAATATCTTCTATGATAAGCTTCATTCCATATCGCTCACTAAATTCTACTTGTACTTTTACCAATATGTGGGTACCTTCTCTAAGTAAGGATGGTAACAAAGCACCAAGTTTGGTTTTTAAAAACAAATAGGATTTATACCAAATAGAAGCAGAGATTTGTGCTGTGATGTCTTGGCTTTTTTCATCATGATAGACCAAATCCAAATATACATTTCCCCTTACTTCTTTCACTTGTGAGATTTCACAGCTGACCCATATCGGTTCTGCAAAGTTCAGTGCGATCACTCTTCTTATGTATTCGTTGAGTTCGTAAAGTGTATAAGATGCGGGCATGTGTGTTTGGATTAGCTATTATTGATTATAACAAAGGTAAAGATAACACATGATCATCTTTACCTTTATAATTATTAGACTTTATTTCTAATACTCAGCAGAAATCAAAATTCCTGCTGAATTATTTTAATACTAAGCTATCACTTTTTTGACAAGGTCGGCTGCTTCTTGCAATTGAATAGCTGAATGTACTTCTAATCCACTTTCGTCGATGATTGTTTTTGCTATCTCCGCATTTGTACCTTGTAGTCTTACAATAATCGGCACGTTGATATTGCCCATATTTTTGTAAGCATCTACAATGCCTTGTGCGACTCTGTCACATCTCACGATACCACCGAATATATTGATCAGGATTGCTTTAACATTTGTATCCCTCAATATCAATCTGAATGCTTGTTCGACTCTAGCAGCATCAGCAGTACCTCCTACATCAAGGAAGTTTGCAGGTGACCCACCTGAAAGTTTGATGATGTCCATAGTTGCCATTGCAAGACCGGCGCCATTTACCATACAACCTACATTACCATCAAGTTTTACATAATTCAGACCATAACCTTGTGCTTCTACTTCTGTTGCATCTTCTTCGTCTGTATCTCTCATTGCTTCTAAGTCAGGATGTCTGAAAAGCGCATTACCATCCAAAGTTACTTTTGCATCTACAGCTACTATTCTATCATCAGCTGTTTTAAGGCAAGGATTGATTTCGAATAAGGATGCATCAGCTCCGATGTATGCATTATAAAGATTGGTAATAAACTTTAAGAAGTCTTTGTAAGCACTTCCTGATAGTCCAAGGTTAAAAGCGATATTTCTTTTCTGAAAATCTCTAAGTCCTACGCTTGGGTCCACATATTCTTTGTGCACTAAGTGTGGCGTTTGCTCAGCAACTTCTTCGATATTCATACCACCTTCAGTAGAATAAACGATGACATTTCTTTTTTTCTCTCTATCCATCAAGATCGAGACATAATATTCTTTACATTTATCAAAATCTGCATAGCAGTCTTCTGCTATCAAAATTTTTCTGACCAACTTACCTGCGCCTTCCATTCCACCAGGAGTCTGAGGTGTTTTTAGCATCATACCAAGTATATTACCAGCATGTTGTTTTAGATCATCTACATTTTTGGCTAGCTTTACGCCACCACCTTTGCCTCTACCTCCAGCATGAATCTGAGCTTTTACTACACAAAATTGTGTGCCTGTCTCAGCTTTTAGTTGTTCATAACCACTTACTGCTTCTTCTACAGTGTGGGCAAGCTTACCTCGCTGAATAGCTACTCCATACGTTGATAGCAATTCTTTACCTTGATACTCGTGTAAATTCATCTGTCTTTGTTTTTAATTTGAATTCGTAGACTATCCTGTTCTAGTCTTACATTTTTTAAAATATTTGGTATAAATTTCAAAAAAATATGAGCTTCGAAATAATAAGATCTGTCCTTTGCGGCAAAATTAAAGCTAATATACTTATTTACAAATTATAGACTGATAATAATTTATTTTGTTTTGATGTCACCTGTTTCAATAACAGTTAATGGACCATAAATTTAGCAAAACTATTACGACCATTTACTTTTATATTGATCATATATACACCATTATTCAGCTCTTTAGTATCTAATGGGATGGTATTTTGTCCAGCTTCTAGAATGTATGTAAAAGATATCAATCTTTGACCCACAATCGATAGTACTTCTATATGCGCATTATATGATTCATTTGTGTATAAAGAAATTTGAGCAATAGATGAATTGTTGACTGGATTTGGACTTATAACTACATTCTTTATTTCTGAAATATCATAAGTAGATGAAGTGCCATCGCCTGTTTTAAAATTGGATGTTGTCACTGGCGAGCAACCAAAACCATCGTTAAATGGCTTTACTGTCCAAAAATAAGTATTGTTTTTCTTAAGCTCTGGTGCCGTAAATTCAGATAATGTAGTTAGTGCACTAAAATATTGATTTGATCCTTTGATTTCTATGAGATAAGTAGTTGTCCCTGCTACGTCTTCCCAGTCAAATTTTACGTCGGTATATCCTATTAATTTTTCTACTTTTAATGGTGTATTCAGAATAGGTGCATCTGTTATTTCTGTAGTATTTGGAATGTACGATGATTTTAAGTAATTGCGAGAAGTAGAATTATAATTAATCAACATTCTATCAGTTTGACCTTCTGTAAACTTAAAAGTGTCACAATCTTGAAAATATCCCATTTGATTTTCTTTCATTGGGAATATTCTATCATTATTTCTGTCGAATACTACTGTGTTGAAGGCACAATTTGAAGAAGTGAGTCCGAAGTTATAATCCGGTGGTGTGTCACAGATCATATCAGCAGCTGTCTGACAGTTGCTACCATCTACTAATTCTACAAGAATATTAGCTATGCCACCCGGCACTGTTGTAAAGTTCACTTTTTCACCATGTGTCTGCTTGTTATAAGGGACTCCTTCCCATCCATAAAAAGTATGTCTTAGGTTAAAAAAATGACCAATCTCGTGACTTAATGTATTGGACAAACTCGCCAATTCTTGTTTTCTGATGACCACATAATCTCCTTGTGGACTATAGAATCCAAGTGTAGTGCCGCCAGAAGAATTATTATCCAAATCTGCATTTTGAGTTATGAAAACGTTTATAGCTTTACCATCTTTTTTTGCTTGGACAGCATTCCTATTTGTGCCTGCTCCTTGGTAGATATTTGTTTGATTGATAAGACTGAATCCTTCATAAATATAAAATACAATATTGGAAGATGCATAATCTCTATTCAGAATACACAACTGATTAAACACGTGGATATATTCTAACCTTCCACTGCCATCATCATTAGCGGTCAAATGGAATTTTACAGGAACATAGATCGTATTATTTCTGAGGGAAGAAATATCTCCTTTAAAGTCATTAGGGTGAAGCATTTCTGACATTAGCTGATCTTCGGTGGATACACCACAGTTTTTGCCATGCACATGCTGACCGTATGAAAAGAAGGCCGTTATCAAAAAAACTAAAGAGACTAAAAATCGTTTAATAATCATTAATATGCGTTTTAGAGTACAAAAATAATGATTTTAGTGCCACATGCCTAAATTATCTGTATTAAATGTCGTGAAGGATTTATTTTTAATACTACCATTACTTAACTTTGCGTTTGAATTTTGGAGTATATAAATGACTTTATTACCTTAAGTTTTTAATAAATTATCAAACATATAAATTTTATAGAATAATGAGTAAAGTTACCGTAATTGGAGCTGGAAATGTCGGTGCTACCGTTGCAAACGTATTGGCACATAAGGACATCGTAAAAGAGATAGTATTAGTAGATATCGTGGGTGACCTTGCGAAAGGTAAGGCACTCGACACTTGGCAACAAGCGCCGATAGATAATTATAGTACTTACCTGAGAGGGACTAGTGACTACGCTGACACGGCAAATTCTGATATTGTTGTAATTACAGCTGGTATACCACGTAAGCCAGGTATGAGCAGAGATGATTTGATTTCTACCAACGCAAATATTGTGACATCCGTAGTAAAATCTGTACTAGAACACTCTAAAAATCCTATCATTATAGTGGTTTCTAATCCATTGGACGTAATGACCTACGCAGCATTTAAAGCGGCTGGCATTGATAGTAGCAAAGTGTTCGGAATGGCTGGAGTATTGGATACTGCTAGATATAGAGCGTTTTTGGCAACAGAACTAAAGGTATCTCCAAAAGATATCCAAGCTTTATTACTTGGAGGGCATGGTGACACAATGGTTCCACTACCTAGATATACGACCGTTAGCGGTATTCCTGTCACAGAACTTATAGATGCAGATGTACTTACTGCTATTGTTGATCGTACGAAGAGTGGTGGTGGCGAATTGGTAAAATTGATGGGTACTTCTGCTTGGTATGCACCTGGTGCCGCTGCTGCTCAAATGGTTGAGTCCATTGTTAAAGACGAAAACAGAATTTTTCCAGTCTGTGCCAAGTTAGATGGTCAGTATGGACTTAAAGATATATTCGTAGGCGTACCTGTAAAACTGGGTAAAAACGGAATCGAATCCATTATAGAGTTGCAATTAAATAGTGATGAAATGACATTGCTTCATGATTCTGCTGCTGCAGTAAAAGAAGTTATGGATGTTTTTGATAAAATGTAATTAATAGCTTTTGATTTAATTCATTAGTTTTTAAACAAATGAGCGGGACTTTGAGTTATAAAGGTCAAATTTGAACGATTTTATGGTAAATAGACAAAATCTGTCTTTAATCATCACAAATAAAGGTCATAACCTATTTGACTTATCAGCTCAAAGTCCCGTCCTTTTGGTCTTTCTTAGACATTTTGGTTGTGTATTTTGTAAGGAATCACTCTATGATGTTGCCACCAAAAGGGGGAAATTTGAAACGGAGGGTATCAAAATAGTTTTGGTACATATGGCAGATTCCCAAACTGCCGATAGTTATTTTAAAGAATTCGGACTACAAAATATTGAACACGTATCAGATCCAGATTGTAAAAACTATGCTGTATTTGGACTTGTAAAAGGATCTTTCAGCCAATTGTACGGTCTTAAAACATGGATTCGTGGTTTCGAAGTTACAGCCACTAAACCTAATCTACCCAATATAATGCGAATCGGAGATGGATTACAAATGCCAGGTATATTTCTCATCAAAGATGGCAAAATTGTCGAAAGTTTCATTTATAATTCCATAGCGGATAAACCCAATTACGAAACATTTATTGACGTCTGCCATATCTAACTAATAAGGTGCGCTGGTTACTTGTGTTAGAAGTTATCAACCATTTTTAAAATTTTGGTGTTAGGATGTATATAATGACCGAATGTCAAGGTTTGATTGTGTGTAAACTTATTTTTGACAGTAGGCATTTTATCTATAGTTTAACTTTTTGATAATAATATGTCATTGATTAAAATCGTTTTAATGAAATAAAAATGTACTCATTATGAATAATTTGTTTTTGACCTTTACCATTATTATCATTTTTTCGATCACCGCTTTAAGTCAATCTGATTTCGCTTCTATAGAAAAAGAGCTCGCTTACCATTGTGATGTCATGGTAAATGCTGCGGAAGGAAGACACAGAGAAAAAGCACAAGATAATTTTCTGAAAGGGTTTAACGATGCACTGAATCAGCAAGGTTCATTCCAACATCCATTTGACTCCTTAAAGTGGATATCCAAAAAAATGCCTGATAATAAGTCTTTTAGGATATTTACATGGGAAGTAAAAGGAGCCGAAGGTCAATACAAATATTTTGGTTTTATGCAATGGCCAGATGGTAAATTAATAACTTTAAATGATAGGTTTAAAGAAGCAGAAGATCTTAAAGAAGAAGAATTTACGCCAGATAATTGGCTTGGCGCTTTATATTATAATCTTATGGAAGTCAACCCAAATAATGGAGAGAAGTATTATCTCTTATTTGGTATTAACCGATGGGACAAAGCTGAAAATGTAAAGCTTGTAGACGTCTTATTTTTTACAAAAACGGGCCAGCCTGTTTTTGGAAAACCAGTATTTAGGAAATCTGAGGATAAACAAGTTGACGTTTTCTACAATCGATTATTATTTAAATATGCAGCTGATGGTCATATGACTGTCAATTATAACCCTGGCATGGAGATGATCGTTTTTGACAATCTGATACCCAAAATGAGTAGAATACCTGGTCAAGGTCAAACTTATGTCTCAGATGGTAGTTATGTAGGTTATGCTTGGGACAAGAAAAATTGGAATCTAGTAAATAAGATAGCTACGGAAGTCATGGAAACAGCTCCGAGACCAAATCCTATTTTGGATAAAAGAAAGGGTAAAAAAATTAATGGTGAAGTAGAAAAAAAATCATAGTTCATAACATTTAGTCATAAATAAACTTAACAAAATAGAAATCCAATCTAATGTACAAATACTTATCGTTCATCATAGCAATTGCTTTTTCTCAACAAATTATTGGGCAAAAATCATTAAAACCAAATCAATTTGAAGGTTATACCATATCCGCAGACGGAATTAGGAAGGAATTAATCATCGAAGTAGAAGACCATACTTTCCCATGGGCATTTCAGGAAAACGTTAGGGTTTTTGATAAAGCACTTCTAGGAAATGCTAGGATTAAGAGAGAACAAAAAACAGTGATTACTGCTGGCGAAATCGTCGAATACGGATATTCAGGCAAAAAATTTGTGCATGTTTCTTACTATGTGAAAGGCGAAAAAGAAGATAATAAATTAAAATCTGCTTTTGGTAAATTTAAAGATGAAAAAAACACAGAGTTTTTTGCTGAAGTCATAAAATCAGGGAAAATCTCATTGCTTAAGTTTTACCTACCACCGTCAATAGCTGACGAAGACTATGAAGACGAAGCCAAAATACAAAAGTATATAGATGATGCTAAAGCTTCTTTTGATATACTAATCATGAGAGATCTAGAAAAGCCTAAGTCAATAGAAGACACAAGCTTTGACAATTTTTTTAAGGATTGTACTTTTGTTGTTAACAAACACGAAACGGGCAAATACAAAATCAAACCCGATAAAGGATTGAAAGGCTTCAAAGACAAAGGCAGACTAAGTGGACCTAAACTGGAAGAAGCGACAAATACTGTTTTGGCGGATTATGAAGCTAACTGTGGTAAATAAATTGAAATTAGATTTAATCGATTATATTGTCATTTCAGTAATTAAACTTTTGCATTAATACTCTCTTAATCGGGTTTAAGGCCATATTCTTTTATCAACTGACGTCTTTGGTCCATTGCATCATCAAATTGTATAAGGCCGAATTTCTCACTTAATCGTTTGATCTCATCAGATTTTTTCTGAGATCCGTTTGGATATCCATTTTCAGGGGTTAATTGGTGGAATACTGCTTCTAGATATTCTTCAAATGGTTGGTTAAAATACATATCTATAAATCTGAGTGGCTGGTCAGATGAATTAAAGAACGTATGTTTTATCATTCGTGGTCTCATGTGCCATCCTCCTGATTTAATTTCTACCACTTCGTCACCTAAAAGCACACTAGCTGTTCCTTCTAGGACGTACATAAGTTCGTCTAATTCTTTATGTGCATGTGGCGGAGGACCCATAAGTTTAGACGCAACTGCACATTCTATACTTGAAAAAAGTCCACTTGTAGCTTCATTTCTTACCCATACCCTGATGTCCATGCCACCATTATCGCTTAATGCTGGTTGTCCAGGCAATAGAAATGGCTTGATAGGATCGGTTGATTCAGTGGGAAGTGAAAAAACAGAAGAAGACGGTATACCAAAAGCTGTTAGTAGTGCAGTGGATTGTAAAAAATTGCGACGTTCCATTTTAATACTTTAAATGTTACTAATACCACAAAATTAGTACGAAAAGGTGATGCAGATGGTGAGAGTTTGCAGAAGGCGGATTTGAACTTGTAAAAGGAGGTAGTTTGTAATTTACCTATAATGATTCTGTATTTTCTACAAACAATTTTCTGCAATCGTCTAAGGATACTTCTCCGGAGGCAACTGCCAAAATGAAGTTTGTCATTATATCATTGTTGACTTCTCGGCTTATATCATATCCATTAATGTTTAAGAAGTTTAAGGATGCTAGTAAGCCAGTTCTTTTATTCCCATCACTAAAAATGTGGTTACGAATAATATTAGCAATACACAGCAGCTTTGTCTGTAATCGTTGGATACATTTGTTGGCCGAACAACTCTGAATGAATAGCTTCTATAAGGTAATCCAAATTCTCTTCATGGAGGAAATTATATGGAGGATTAAAATTTCCACCATGTGCATTTACAGTCTCCTTATTAAATTGAATAATCAGTTTTTTGGTTAAATAATGCATTATGCCAAATTTCTAAATGTCTCATCAAATCTTTTGAAATTTTTATTTGTCAATGTTTTATATTTTAATTCATCGATAGTTTCATCTTCATGAAATATTTCAGAAAGTAATTCTTTAAAGAAATCTGGCTCTTCTACCATCAATTCCTTTAAGGATTGTTTTACGAGTTCTTTATCAATTATATTTGCCATATTTATTTATTTGTATTGCTAACGCTATTATTCAAAAAAAAGTTTATTCATTAGGGTTCTGAAAGGTATATAGATAATGAATAAGTCGGTCTTAGATTGTAAAAAAATACAATTCTTAGGCCCATCTATGGAACTATAAAAACATATTTGACAAATAGGGTATTTCGGGCTGAATTAAACCATTCACAAACTAATATCTACCTGCCACAAATCTTTATTGTACTTAATTGCTGCCAAAATTGAACTTTGTAGAATCTTTTACACTAAAATGTTTCGTTTAGCAATAAATCAAAAAAATGAAGAAGTCCTTAATTTTATTGACACTACTTATAATTTCTTTTTATTCTTTTGCTCAAAGCCTCGTAGGTAAGTGGAAGGTTGTTTCTGAGATGAATGAATATCAAGGAGAGAAATTTGACAGTCATTTGGCATTATTGACAGTGCGTCCTTGTGCTGCTAAGATTAAATATGTCATCCATAATGATGGCACTTATCGGTTAGATGCATCTCAATGCGGTTGTGATGAGAAGTATAAAAATATACAAGAAAAACTTTATTCAGAGTCGGTATGGACTATATCAGGAAATACTATAACGATAGGTCATAAAAAAGCCCCAACTGTAGGTCAAAAGTATAAATATTCCATTACAGGAAATAAAATGGTGTGGGTAGGTACAGAAGGCCAAGGCACTATCACTTATCAGAAAATATTAGATTAACCTTTTAAAAATCTTTATATGACTTATTTAAATTTATTGTCAAAAGTATTCCTTATATTTTCTATTTTATGTATCTTTTTATCTTGTGAAAATGATGATCCTTCAGCTGATACAAAAGTTAATGACAACTCATTAGTAGTAGGCTATTGGTTACTTCATAAAGGACAAACATTTGCTATCAATAGCCATGGAGAAAAAATTTTAACTGCTACTCTGAATCCAAAAGTTTTTGCCCATGAGTTTTTAGCAGATGGAACCTACATCGGCCATGATCTGACTGGAAGCACATCAGGAGAGACAGGCACTTGGAAACTTGAAGTAAGGAAAAAGGATGTAAATGATATAGAAGAAGGTACACTCACTATCATGACGCCAAGTACTTTAGCAAATAAAGGATTGCTTTTTATAGATATTGATGGAAGTATGAATTTTGATATTACAAGCATTTTTAGTAAACAAAATAATAATAAATCTTCCATATACCTAGAGACAAAAAAGTATGAAGCTTATCCATACAAAGAGAACTGGGCATCCTATTCATATGAAAAACAATAAATTACAAATGTTAAATTATAACCATTACAATCATCATTTATGAAAACAGTAAATATATTCCTTATCATTTTCTTACTCCTGTCTTGTGGTAAAGACAACGATACTGCTATTCCAAACGATCCTGACATTAATAATCCTTTAGTAGGTGAAGCCGGTATCATAGGCACAGTAGGTATTGCTGCTTGGGAAGGACTTGCGAGCAACGAAAAGAATAAAATCAAGACTTGGAATACATTATTTCTACACCAGTCTGTAGGTCAAGACCTGGAAGAAGGATGTAAAGCAAATGGATTTCCGTGGGAATACTATGGTAATGGTGATAAGGTCGATAAAGGATTTATGGGCGGTATCTTTGTGGACGTAGGTAATATTCCGAATGGTAATCCATACGAAAAGATAAGGGTTTTTAAGGAGCAGATATTATATAGTAAGGATGTGGTCAAGATTGGTGTGTTTAAGTTTGGATATGCTGATATTGATGACAGTAATTACACTCAAGTTCAAACTGCATATAAGTCGATGGTAGATGAACTGAAATCTAAGGTAAGTGGGTTTAAAATGCTTCACGTGACACCGCCTCTTGTATACTCTGTTGAGTCTTATGATGGAAATGCTGCTAGAATGAAGGTAGGGCAATGGATGAAATCAACTTTTGCCATGACAGATGTGATATTTGATTTGCAAGCGCTAGAGAGTAATGATGGCGCTTGTCAAGTCGCAGGTGTGTGGCGTATTTGTCCAGAAAATAGAAATTCGTCGTCTGACCCAAGCGATGTCAATGGCATAGATACTTCAGATGGGCAAGGTCACATCGGTAAAAAAGCAGGTGAGCGGATAAGCAAAGCTTTATTATTGAGTATCTATCATGCAGGAAAGTAAAATGAGTAGGCTAACCGTTTTTTTGTTCAGAATATTGCTAGTCGTAAGTGGATTCATATTGATGTATATCATTGGTAAACCTGTGGTAGAAACCTTACAATATCAAATATCTGGCAATAGTGTAAAAGGAGTAGTGATAGGCTTTAGGGGAAGTAAATCTAGCAAAACGGTTTTTGAAGAGAATTCTTCTAAATATGGCAATAAACATAGAGCCAGAAGACCTGTATATCGTTATCCTGTTGCATCAGGAAGCTTGGATTCATTGG
This sequence comes from Saprospiraceae bacterium, assembly GCA_041739205.1. Lineage (GTDB taxonomy): Bacteria > Bacteroidota > Bacteroidia > Chitinophagales > Saprospiraceae > OLB9. The sequence continues at coordinate 2,377 of JBGSOH010000009.1, read as the reverse complement.
ATGGATTTGCTAAATCGACTATCATCATACCTTGGCTAAATTTCGAAATGCATGAAGAAGTAAAGGTTGTTATTGATAAAAATGACTTTTCAAAGTCTCATATTTTCAGTAAAGGTATATTGATGACCGATGTTATTTTAATCCTATTGTGCCTGTATATGGTTAAATTAGGTATTACAAGATCTGATTCATAGATTATCGTAAATAATTAACAAATAACTTGTAATTTTCACCCTTGGATATTTATTGCTTTTAATCATTCAGATGTGTTATCGTTGCTATAAAAACTGGTTTTTATTTACGATCATTTTTATTTGGTTGCAGATACATCTATATTCCCAAACGACATACAAAGCAAATATTTACACTACAAAAGATGGCTTAAGTTCTGATTTATGTAGGAGTATCTATCGAGATAAGACTGGTTTTTTATGGATAACTACGGATAAAGGTCTCAATAGGTATGATGGTAATTCTTTCTATACGTTCAGACATCGTCCTGATGACAAGTATTCAATTGCAAATAATAGTTGTAATGGGATATTAGAAGACCACAAAGGTAGGATTTGGGTTAATACGGACGATGGATTGAGTCTTTTTGATACTAAAAAACAAACTTTTAAAAATTATTATCCTGATACGACTGTCACGCCTAACATCGGAATCAGCTATACTGAAATGGCAGAAGATCATGCAGGACAAATATGGATCGGTGGATACTATGATGTCTTAATCTTTAATCCTGTCACAGAAAAATTTGAAAAAAGTGGTTGGTATGATTTTGCAGTAAATTCTGGTCTTGTAAAAGTAGAAAAAAGAAACAATATATCCCAGAGTGTAGTACGAAAATCTGATACAGAGTTATGGTTGATGACAGTGTATGGGCTTTTTTCTGTACACACACCGACCAAAACCTTTACCTTCCATCCCAATGCTAACATAGAAGATTATTTTGCGCTTGTAATTCGGTATGTGGACGACAAGGGTGTACTTTGGATAGGTACATATGACCAATGTTTTTATACCTATGATCCTAGAAACCAAAAATGGATTCATCATAGATGTCCACCTAGAGTTAAGGGTGTTCCAGACCTTATATTTAATATTAATAAGTTTGACGAAGAGACGCTGCTGATCACTAGAACAGATGAAATCTTGGCTTACAATATTAGCACAAAAGAGTTAAATGTTTTTGATTGGATTGGGAAGGATGAGAGACCGAAAGCAGGTAATTATTCACATACTTTGGTCTCGGATGATGACATTTATATTCTAAAATCTGGAGATGAGCCATTCATCCATTTGACGAAAACAAAGACTTTGGTAAAAAAAACAAAGATTCCACTGCCAAAAACCTTTGTTAATAATCATAGTTATGTGAGTGAATCTGGAAAAATCTTGACTGGTGACTGGGATAAAAATGCTGTTTTGGTCTGTGACACTTTAAAATGTAAAGTTCTCACGACACCTGATGGAAACGATAGTCAAGGGAATTTGCAATTGTATTATGTATCTAAAGATGGTAATCAATATTTTTCCACTAGTATGCAGGTGTATAAATGGTCAGAATCAAATAACGTAATACAACCATTAGACTGCCCGAAGCAATACATTCAAGAAAATCAAACAGAGTTTAGAAACTTTGTAGAAGATTTCCGTGGTAACATATACATCAGAGAGCGTACAAAAGGAATTTTTATACTTGGAAAAGGTAAAAACGAACTTGCTTTTTTTGATTGTGGAGTTCAAGAAAGTAACTTCAGTGCCTTGTATTATGATAAAGCGACTGATAAGTTGTGGCTGGCTACAGAAAAAAGTGGATTGTACATCATAGACCCTAATACACGAACATCAAAGAACTATTCATTAACTAGCCTCTCACAAAACCCAAAGGGTTTTATTTATGATATATCAGGAGATGATCAGGGAAATGTTTTTATGTTAGTAGCTAATCGAGGATTGATTAAGATCAATAGTGGTGACATGATACCAAAACTATATACCACTTCTGATGGACTCTTGAGCGATGCCGTAAAATATGGTTTTATAGGTAAGCGAAATATATATTGGTTTACTTCAGAGTCAGGTTTAATGGCGTTTGATTACAAAAATGAAAGATTCTATTCTTTTGAAAGTGAAGAAGATTCAAAACTATTTAATTATAGGATATTTCAAGATGAAAAGGGAAATATTGCTCAGAATTTATACCCAGATCAAATCATTTCATTAGAAAGTGTCGGTTTTGCTGAACAAAAGATTAAAAATAAAATCTATCTAAAGGATGTAAAGTTGTCAGGTAAGATCATACCTAATGATTCTATTTTCAGGGTTTCATATGATGAGAATAATTTTGTATTTTTGTTTGGAAACTTAGGTT
>JBGSOH010000033.1:0-1835 GCA_041739205.1 Saprospiraceae bacterium | reverse complement strand
AAATCCCATCGAACAAGAAGGCACTTACCGATTGCCAGAAGCACAATTGGATAGGTTTCTCCTGAAAATCGAAATTGGTTATCCTGACTTAAAAGACGAGATCATGATCATAGATAGAGAACACCAACTCGTCACTTCTGATAAACTCGCAGACATAGCTGCACTGGTAAAACCTGAAGAGATCATGGCTTTTCAGCAATTAGTAAGACAAGTAAGAGTCGAACATCAAATCATAGAATACATCGCTAAAGTCGTGATCAATACTCGTCAGAATCCATTGTTGTATCTTGGAGCATCACCACGTGCTTCCATAGCACTTCTGAAGTCAGCCAAAGCATTAGCAGCCATGAAAGGTAGAGATTTTGTCACGCCAGAAGATGTCAAAGATGTTTCTTATGCAGTGCTTGGACATCGAGTAGTTGTCTCTCCTGAAAAAGAAATGGAAGGCATCACCGCAAAACATATCATCAAACAAATCATAGAAACGGTGGATGTGCCTAGATGATGTCGGGATGATTTCATTTATATAGGTTTTGTATTCGATCAAAATCGTATAATCATTTTATTGCAGTTCATTGATTGTTATCTTCATCTCAATGGGTTCATCGAAATGTTTTGTGCGTAATGTTTTATTGCTATCCCATATATCCTTTTCAAAGGTATGAACAAATCTTTCATTTACATAAAAATAAAAGTTGTTACCTATGGCTCGGATTGTTAGTTTTATGTTTGATTTAAATTGAATAAGGCCGTTTTGGTTTTCATAATAAATTTGCTGGGGATTGTCACTTGCAATGCGTACATTTATGCCTGTACATTTATCGCAATGGTTAAAACCAATATTTCCAAAATATATTTTCATTAAATTTTCATCAACATTCAAGCTATTAAAAGCTATGTTTATTTCGTAATTCTCAGGAAGTATTAAGTCATCTATTTAGAAAAAGCTTGCACTAGTATCTTTTTCAAATATAGTGGATAAAACGTTCATTTGATTATGTTTTTCATAAACTGAATACCAAGCTGGTATTTGTGATTGAGGTTTGAATAACTCATCTAAGTAATATTCCGTCCATAGATTCGAAAAATAATTTAGAGAACAATTAAAACCATTTTCAGCACCTTTCATTATACTCAAACATTCGCCATTATTTGTAGTTTCATTTTTATGTTGTCTGTCTAATACGCAATGACCCATTTCATGAAAAATCAACCATACCCTTTGTTCTTCTGACATAAAGTTCCAACTTTCTTCGTCAATTGTAATTTTATTATTACGAAAAGTGCATTGTCCAGCAATAGTTCCGCCTAGTGTTCCAAATCCTATTTCAAAATCTATCTCATTTAAATTAATATTCAAGCCACGTGATTTACCTTCTTCAAAAAACATATCCACATAAGGTTGAAATTCATCTGGAATAATTTGTTCTTTTTCTTTTGAACAGCTACTAAAAAATGCAATTAATACAAGAGTTTTAAAAATGCTTTTCATAATTTTTGTGAATTATTTCATTATCTACATTAACTACCTTATCAATGTCACATCACCACTCACAAACTCTACATCACCATTCGGATGTTGGACTTCTATTACATAACAATAAACACCACTGACAGCTTCTTTGTCATTAAAATATCCATTCCACCAGTGGCCATTGTCGTGCACACTAAACCCACCTGAGATGTAGACAAGGTTGCCCCATCTATCATAAATCCTATATTTGATCACATTAAGGTTGTAATCATCTAATGTTTTGATGATAAAGTTGTTATTGACACTAGAACTATGACCACTGATAATATTTGGTAGGTAAAAGGGACATTTTTCTCTTTCT
>JBGSOH010000021.1:0-5847 GCA_041739205.1 Saprospiraceae bacterium | reverse complement strand
GAGATAATCGATTCCATTTACTTTAAACGCTTGAATGGCGTATTCGTCATATGCTGTCGTAAAAATTACTGGGCACTTGAGTTCATATCTTTTGAAGATTTCAAAGCTGATACCATCACTCAGCTGGATATCTGCAAAGATGAGATCTGGCTCTGCGTTTTCCATAAACCATTTAAAAGCTGTCTTCAGACTTGGCAAAACTTGGATGATCTCTATATCTTCTGCTACATCTAATATTTTGTATTGCAATTCTTTAGCAATAAGGTGTTCGTCTTCGATGATTAATGCTTTTATCATGACAATTTGTTTTAGATTAAAGGAATTTTTACGGTGTAAAAGTCTTCCGTTTCATTAATAATAACGGGTCTCGGACTTAGGTATTTATATAACGATATCATACTATTTTGACCTTGTTTATTGCTGGTTTCGACAAAACCTTTTGTTTGAAAATTGTTTTGGACGACTAGATAATCGTCTTCTACGTACATTAAAATAACAAGCGGAGTGTCATCATCCGCAATGTTATGTTTAATAGCATTTTCGCCAAATTTTGCAAGGTAACTGGGGCTATTTTTCTATAATGAAATTCTTCAGGAATATTAATTTTTATTTGTAATCCGTCTCCAAATCTAGTTTTTTGGAGTTGATTATACAAATCTACAAACCTAAGTTCTTCCATAAGGGGAACCGTTTCGTTTTCTTTATTCTTTAGAATATATCGATATACTTTGCTCATTTTATCTAAAAAATCGCCTGCCTGACGCTGGTCTATTCTGATAAGGCTACTCAAAGATGTGAGTGAGTTAAATAGAAAATGCGGGTTGAGGTGTTGTTTGAGGTTTTCATACATGACCGCTGTTTTTTCCTTCTCGAGGAGTTGAGCTTTTGATTTAAGGTCTTCTATGTTGCTGATATTTCTGATTCTAGCGCGAATAGTATAAAATATGATGTATCCTATGGAGATGCAGATTAAAGAGATAAACCACCAGCTTTTGTAAAAAGGTGTTTTAATCGTTATCTTAAGATGTTTTTCGGTAGATAGCCATTTTCTATCGTTTGATATTGTACGTAGTTTGAATAGATATTTGCCAGGTGGAAGATTGGAATAAACAGCTTCGGCGATGCCATCAGATTCTACCCATTCTTCATTAACACCATCCATTTTATATTGGTAGGCGTAAGGATAATATTTTTGCATACTTAGGCAACCGAACCGAATAGAGATAAAATTTTCATCCGGCTGTAATGTTATTTCTTTTTCATCAGACAAATAGATTGATTTTTCAGGTAGTTTTATGGAACTTATTAGAGGATTGGTGGCAGGATATTCTAGCTTCATTCTTTCTGGGAAAAACTCTACAAGGTTTCCTTTAATATTGGTAAGCATGTGGCCATTTTGCAAAGGCACAAAGTAATTATAATAAAAAGAATTGCTTTCGCTAAGGTGGATTTTGAAACTGTAAATGGTATTATTTGTGGGATTTACAATAGAAAATTTATTGAAAGAAGCACACCAAATATTGCCATCATGGGCGGATGTAGAAGACTGAAGATTTTCGCTTATGAGTCCATCAGAGCTATCCCAAAATGAAACATCGACATCATCAATAGATTCAATTTTTTCTTTTCTTTTTTTGAGTTGAAATAGTCCGCGAGAGATATATGTAAAATACATATTGCCATGATTGTCTATACCTAATGAATTAAAATATCCACCCGTACCTTTTTTCATGCCTATATTCATATCTACGGTGTAAATGGTGCTGTCTCCAGGATGAATGTAACCTGCGGAAGAATTTTGTGCAGACATCCAGGTACCTTTATCTTTGAAACTATTGAGCCAGCCAGCTGAATAAGTCAACCCGTCTGGGTCTAGTGGACAATGAAAAGTTATTTCTTGAATAGTATTTTGCTTAAAATTCCAGCGTAAGACCTGATCAAAATTATTACCTAAGATATAAGTGCTATCCGTCTCTAATGAAAACACTCGTGCTTTGTAATCTTTGTACTTTCCTGTCAGCCCATAGAATCTCTGTAGTTTGTTTGCCTTTATGTCATACTGAAGTGTAGGTTGGTTTATGGCGCAAATAATAGCAAGACCTTTATGAAACTCAATGTCCACAATGAATGTTGGCGATTCTTCCCCTTTTGCCATTGCGATTAAATCTATATATCTACTTTGGTTATTTGTCGGATCATAAACATATATTTTGCCATTTCTACTACCGAGCCACCACTCACCATTTAAAGGGTTTTGCGCCATACAAGTGATGTGCCAATTCTGATCTAATTCTGGATATTTTTCGGCAAGCCTGATGATGCGATAAAACATTCTACCAGGGTTGTATCTAGAAATACCAGCAATAGTACCAAGCCAAAGCGTGTGGTCTGTATCTTCCCATGCAGAACTTACATAATCACCAATGATAGAAGCAGGGTCAGAAATACTGTTTCGCACGATTTCAGATTGATAATTACTATTCAGATCAATTCTTATGGTTTCAAAACTATTGCTAGAATACCAAAGTTGGCCATCAGATGTTTCGAAAATATTACCCATGTAAGGATTTCTCAATCTGGAACGCATGTTGATGCGATGTTTTATACTTTTGTTTCTACAGTCCAATCCAATAACATCTCCAGTTACATCGTCATACATCCAAACGATGCCGTTTTTTCCAGTATGCATGGCGCTGATACGATGATTATTGAATATCAATGTATCTTTGGTATTTTGGTAATTGGTAAAATCTTCATTATCAAAATCAAAAAAATTAAGTCCATTTCTTGTCCCTAACCAAAGTCCTGTACCAGATGGATCGCAGGCAATTCCTCTTTTCCCTATTTGGTCGCTGGTCATACTACATGGATTATCCATTTCATGTCTGAAATAGTGAAATCTTCCGCTGCTTATGTCCAACTTTACCAGTCCAAACTCACTTCCTGCCCAAATATTTCCATTTCGATCACAGGTTATAGCATTCAGTCTAGGGTAGATGGATTTGTCCCACGTGCGATAGTTACGGAAAGTACCTTTTGATTTTAGATAACAAAATATGCCATCTTCTGTAGTGCCCCAGATATTGCCTTTTTGGTCTTCACATATTGCTGTTAAGTGATTATTTAAAATGGTGGTACTGTCCTGCTCGTTATGACGAAACACTTCAAATCTAAACCCGTCAAACCTATTGAGGCCTAATGAAGTACCAATCAATAGAAAACCATCTTTATCTCTGAGCATATCCGTCACATTGACGCTGCTGAGTCCATCCTTTTCGGTCAAGTGGTCAAAAACAATATCAGGCTTAATGTTTTTTTCATGGCTCCTAAAGTCAACTATGCTAGCATTACTGGCAAACTGTCCTATTGCCAAAACTTGCAAAAAGCATAAGAAGAATAAAATTTTTAATAAACCGCTCATATACCCTGCAAGATATATTTTCTAATGAATACAGATGATATTTTGGAAATGAAACGTGGTAAAACATTATTTAAGCGTAGTGAATTAGGAATAAAGTAGATACGGCAATCTATTAACTTAAGATTTAAAGCAATTAGGTTTTTATTTGAATATTCTCAGGGTGCATAATCCTAGCTATTCTTTATCATTGTATCAGCCAATGATTGATAGCAATCTGACCAAGCTTTTTCTGTCTCTTCGTTCCATTCAGACCCTAATCCTTTTTTTAATGTCCACAACAGTGCATTACCTACCATTGTATAATGTTCGGTTTTAACACCATATCCTGTATGTCTTTTGGACATGGCCACTAGTTCGTTAGATTCGATTGTCGGAGCATGATCTAGACTCATAATGATCGAAGATAACATATCTACTAGTTTTACGTACTGTTTGTCCATTTCTGATGGAAACATTCTCCTCAAAGCGGGTTGATCTGTAAAAAGTTTAGCATAAAAAGCATCTCCAATGATTTTGGGGTCAATACCCATCAAAATTTTCCATGTCTTTTTTACCAGTTTTATTTGTTCAGGTTTCATTGTGGTAAGATTTGATTTTTATTGATTTCCTACTATGTTGTCAGCTGCTTCTTCACCACTATTAATGGCTCCTTCCATAAATCCCTGCCAATCGGCCAAATGTTCACCCGCAAAATACACATTTTCAAAGGGCTCTTTTAAGATTGGCATAACTTCAAACCACTGACCTTTACCATAAAAAGCGTATGCACCACTAGAGTAAGCATCTTGTCCCCAATAATACATTAAGTCCTCGGTAACGTACTTACTTACATTCCCAAAGGCAGGTTTTAGTGCATCTATAATGATATCTAATCTTTGACTTTTGCTGACTGATGCCAATACATCTGCTTTATCTCCTGTGGCATAGCACATCAATACGCCAGTCTTGCCACTTTGGTTTTTGGTACCATGATAAAAATAATGAGCTGGTGTGTCCGTAAGCATATCAAAGTCATCTCTCTTCCAGAATTTTTCTGAAAAGACTACTGGGAATTTACCAATTCTAGCATATTGTAATTCATGTAAGGCATCCTTCATCAGGTTAGGAAGTCCTGGTTGCCAATCAATTTTCAAAAGCGAAAATGTAGGAATGGCACAAATCACTTTATCAGCATTGAAAGTCTTACCATTGCTGCATGTAATTGACACACCATTGGAGCCCATTTGTTTTACGATTTGAACAGTGTGGTCGATAAGAATATTTTCCTTACCAATATTTTCGGCCATTTTTTCAGCTAATGTAGCGTTTCCGCCTTTTATCTTCAGATCCATTTCATTTTTTTCGCTACTTTCTGCATATTCTGCAAAAGCCGCATATGCAGACGTGTGGCGAATGCTCTCACCAAAATCAGTGGCATCCATCAAGTCCCTGAGAAGTAGGTCATTGGATGATACTCCTTGTTGAGATAGAAATCGCCACCAATCTGTTTTGTCCAATTTTTTACGTTGTTCTTCAGACATACTTTCCCAGATTGTCACCTTATTATCCCAAAACTTTTGCATGTCAGGGCTGAAGGACCATTTTCCAGCTTGACTATATTTTCCACCTAATGTAAGGTCTGTTTCAAATTGGTTATTTTCTAATTTTAAACCAAATTCATTACAAAGTGCAATCACTCTTTCGTGGGAATTGCCTACCCATTCTGCTCCTAGTTCGATGACTTGGCCATTGGATTTAGCGGGTTGATTGGAGAATACTCTTCCACCTATTCTTTTGCGGGCTTCTAGTATGATCACTTTTATCCCTTCGGATTTTAATTTCATTGCTGCTGCTAGTCCTGAAAACCCAGCTCCAATAATAATGACAGATTTTGGTTTTTCATTCCTTATAAAAATGTGATTAGATGTGATGTTATCTGAGGTAAGGATAGCAGAACTAGCTAAGGTGCTTTTTACTAAAAAATCTCTTCTGTTCATATTAATATGGGTTTTCTGATTAGGAATAATTTAATGAGACTACAAAAAGGATTTACTTTTTTCATCAAAAATACAATACTCTTACAAAAGAGCTAATTTTCTTTGCTCAAACTGCATAGTTTATTAAATAAGGTGGCCCAAAACTTATTTGAAGCGCTCTTTTCATTGTGTAGGAAACATTATTTTAAAATCAGAAAATACTTTGATTGCAAATACATTTAGATCAAAAACAAACACACTTCATCTAAAAAATTGGACTACTAATGATCATATTTTTTTTACTTTGATTGACTACCTTCATTTTTGCGACATAAAAATTTGAGTTTACAATTTTTTATAAATATTACATTTCGATTGCATGATGATGTGCCATGACGTTTTGGTGGACCTTATCCAACTTATTTGTTACCAAAATTGATTGGTGCATCACTTTTATAGACAACTTTAAAT
>JBGSOH010000696.1:0-7801 GCA_041739205.1 Saprospiraceae bacterium | reverse complement strand
TTATTATTAAAAGGCGAATTAAATAGTAGTTATAAAATTGATGCACATAATCTAATCAAAGGAAATTATTTCATTAAGGCTTTCAACCATCAAATGGATAGGACATATGTTGTGCCATTTATAAAAATATAAACCATGTGTGAAAATGGTTATTTACTGAATTGATAATTTGTAATTTTGATGAACTGCCAAGTTTCAAAGTTGTAAAATCGTAGAATTTCGGAACTTGTGTTATTGTTAAAGCCACCGTCAATTGGATTTTATTAAAGGGCTTTTTGCTATTTTGTATTTAGGTACAAATTTCAATTTAATGATATCCAGAATTGTATACATAATGAATAATTATATACATACATATAGTAAGAACATTAATATCCTTTACAACCTTTTTATATCACCTACTACCTTGTTTAATTAGCCATTAAAAACGTCTTGACTAAACCGATTCTTACGCCTAGTTGTCGATACTTTTCGCTAATTAAAGTTTCAGTTAATAAAGCTGAACTAAGATCATTTTGGTTTACCACACCCATTTTTATGGCTGTGCTATTCGAAATAAACCATTCAGCATCGATGGCAAATGACCAAGATACAATGCCAGAAGATTTATATATATTTGCAAAAGCTTCTTTATCTTTGTAAATAAAAATATCATTCATTCCTATGGTTATTCCTTCATATCTTTGTGATATATTGTATAACATAGATATTGATGGCACTAATTGCAAACGACCTAATTTATATCTATAACTAAGTTCTAAAGGCAAATTCCATCTTCGTATATAATTGGGTGAGTAAATTAAAAAGCCACTTCGCCGCGACTGTTTTAAACTGCCCGGAAAATAATCCACTCCGCTCACACCTACATAATAAAAAGCACTGTCCGATTTTATTTCTTTTGTGGTCACACTGATATCTTCTGTTTGTATAATCTCCGTCAGCTGATTATACTGTAATCCCATTCCGATGTACCAATTGGGTAATATTTCTTTTTTTACCATAACTGTTGCCATAAGGCTTTCCTTAGGTGTAGAAATGGCCTTCCTTTTCTGACTTATGTTTTGTAATTCAGGAGTAAAAGTTTCATCAAATTTATTCCAAACATGAATGCCTGATGACACATGTAACTCCCATATTTTTGAAGGTACATTAAGATTAACTTTGCTCGACTGTGGTATTCTTTCTAAATTATTTTTCGCTAATGTAGTTCTATGTACTACTGTATATCTAAGTATGGGTATTAAAGGAATATTGTTTAAGTTTATCTGATCACTAGCATCCGAATCATTTTTTTCATTTTTAATTGCAATATCATATGACATCAATGATAAAGGAGCCGTTGGTATTGTTGCTTCTTTGTGAAGATTATCTTTGGTATCAATTTCTGTTTCACTGTAAATAAGAGTAGGTTTCAAAAATGGCTTTTGTTTGTCAGAAAAAACATTTTGCAAAGGTGTCTGATTAAAATTCATAGATGATTTTTTTTCAGTCTCATGGATAAGTGAAATGGACTTTTCATTATGAGTGTCAGATGCTTTGACAATATTGTTTTTTGATGATATAGTAGATGATTTGTCTAAGGACATTTTCTCTATTGTTAAGACAGAATCTACTATGACAATTGAATCTCCATTTTGAGATTTATGTTGTTCATTTTGATGATTTATGGCAATGTTTTGACTTTTTTGAAGCGTCTGTTTATGCTGATAAGCAAGCGTAACACCTGCAAATGCAAGACCTAAGCCCAACAAAATTATAAATAGAACTATTGGCCTTCTTCTTTTTTTATCTTTACCCAATTCCTGCTCTATAGCATCCCACAATGCTTCTTTATCTGTATGAAGAGGTGGCATTGGCGTTAGAGCCTTTTTGACTTTATCAAATTTATGATCCATAAATCCATGTTTTTATTAATAAAAAGAAAAATGCAGCTTTCCAGTTGATTCTTAGTTGGTCTTTTGCCCTTGACAATCTAGATCTAGAAGATGATTCTTGGATTTGCAGTAAAGACGCTATTTCCTTATGAGACATTTCTTCGAAATAAAAAAGATTCAGTACAGTTCTATGTTCTTCTGGCAAAGCTTGTATTTTTTCTTTAAGATCGTCTATTGAAATAGCATCATGCTCTTGTTCCATTTTAAATGGCAAAATCACATCTTCAATATTTACATCCCAATTGTGCTTTTTATTTTTCCTTAAAAAAGCGATTGCTTCGTACACACATATCTTTTTGGCCCAGGTATTTATAGATGCGATATCAGGCTGGTAAACTGTCAGGTTTTTAAAAATTCTCACAAAAGTATTTTGGACTACATCATGCGCAAAGTCAGCATCTCTAGTATATCTTTGAGCGACCATCAGCAAATCATCCACTAATGTATAATACAATTGTTTTTGGGACGATCTGTCGCCATTTATACACGCTTGGATGATTTCCTGAATGGGTTTCATTGGTATCATGAATTTGTTATAACGCTTTTTCTATTTATGGTAATTTCACTAAAAATGTTCCCCTAACAGGAAATGGTACATTGAGTGTACTGTTAGTCAAATCACCTTCAAATCGCCCTCTCACAATTTTCGGATCAGATGATGGTAGGTAGGTTATTGTTATATTGTCATTAGGCTTTTGTATAAAACTAAACGACTCACCTACTAGTCCGCCATTAAAAGTAAAATTGGTCATTTTATTATTACCTGATGTATAGCTTGGTATATTAAATTTGATGTTTCCATTGTTCGGGCTAGTGGTGGATGATGAGACTAGGGTTCCATTGTTGTCTATACTTCCTTGATTGATTTCAAAATAATATGGATAATTCCCTAAAGTCCAATGAACAAATGCTTTGTCGGAAAACGATTCCTGACATACGGACACAAAGCCAAGATCCTGATCACCTTCCACCAAATCAAAATTAAAGGTTTCTGAAACTTTGATGTTTGCATAATCTATAACAGTAAAAGACACTTTCCAAGGGGCTGAAAGGTTTTCTTGTTTGACACAAAAATCTTTGCTATACACAAAGAGTCCAATATTGATCGCTGCTAATTTAATAGGAAAGACTTGACTACCTTTACTGACTGTGCCTTGTAAGCTACCATTAGTGACTATATTTCCGTCACACTGCAAGCCACCTACAAAAAAACTCACACTTTGCTCATCCACACCATTCACGTCAACCCTTGCATTAGACAAAAGTGGCAATTCTGTATTAGTATCAAAAGGCCCTATTAGTTCAACAGGAAAGGCTCCGCCAAATATGCGTTCTTGATCAGTCGTTAATATCTTGGGGGTACAGAGTGATTGTTGCACATAATAAAAGAATTCTTGATTTTTGGGCAGTAAAAACTCATAATAGCCATTTTCATCAGTACTAACGCCATCGCCTTCCGCTTCATAAGTAAAGGGAGCCACTTCGGTGATATCATAAATGATCAATACATCAGCTAAGGCTGGCAGTCCACTAGTATTATTAACATACCCTGACACCACAACAAGTTCATCACTGCCAGGATTATTTAAGTAAGTTTGTTCTGTTGGGTATATTTGATCTTTTGATAGACCTAACTTACCCAAATCTTGTTTTTTGCTATTACCCGAAACTCTCTTGGCGCGAATATTAAAGTCTGAATGTTTGACAGCAAAAGTTATATGTGACATGGTATCTAAGTCTATACCTAGGGTATTAAAAGCGCCATTAGCATCCGTGTTAACTATATCAATTAATTTTTCGTGTTGATATATTTCTACAACAGCATCTGAAACCACACCTGTCTGAGAAGTCACGACGCCTTTAAAAAACGCGCCATCAATAGGTTGGGGATTTTCAGTCTCCTCTTCATCTATTAAAGTTAATGATTCCTTACGACATGATGTCATCATCAAAATAAAAAGGAAGCTAAATATGGTAAGTGTTCGCATGTTCGTCAAAATGTTAAATGTTAAAAAATGATTGTTTAATTATCAAGATCGATCATGTGCTACTATAAGCTAGATGAAAGCAAAACGTTGCAGGAAAATAACTTTTTTTAAAAAAAAATAATTTGGGTTTGTTTAATATACATTTTTTGATTCCAACTAGATAGAGAAAATAAGCAAATCTTCCCATAGAGTTATCATCATTGGTAAGTAATTTAATTTGTGGAATTGCAGAATTACATACTTGAATTTGTATTAAAGCAGTTGCTCGCAATACGTATAAATACCTGACTTTTTGCTGCGTGTTTATACGCTTTTATGACAAAACACTTGTGGCTAATTTTGCAGAAAATAATAACAATCTAATGGACATAATACCAAACAAAGTACCTGCACCGGGATGGAAAGGTGGATTTCTAGCCCAACATCCAGAGATGAACTATCCTAATGTAAACCTTGATGCACTATCACTGACAGGCAATCTAGACAATATAGGCAAAATCACACGTCAACAGCGAGCTTTGTGGCCAGAGTTTTCATGGGAAACCCAAAAAGATCAACCAAACCCCAAAAGATGTTATCAAATGTTTGCACCAGACATCTCTAGGGTCGGATACGATGACATCGGGCAATCTTGGTCTATCATATGTCCGCAACAAGGCACTTTTATCAAGGGCTTGGGTGCCATGAATGTAGAAGTAACTGTCACTGGTCAAAAAGGCTGGGTAGATGAAACCAATAAATCTATGGCTGTAGACATGATCGTCAAACCCAAAATATGGTTTAGTCCTAGTGCCAAACAATCCCCTACCGTCCGCCTATTGTGGGCATTGTTTGACCTTCAAGCTCTTGACTTCCCTTCTGAAAAGGCTAGAGCTATCCAAATCAACACATTCAAAACTGCGCAACAGACACAACGCATTATCAGTATACGTGATGGCCTTTTTATGCCAGATACTAATCCATCTTTTACAGACCATAGTCAAGAGTCATGGAGTCATGCCAATGTAGAAGTAGAAATAGGTCCTATAGATGTTAATCCACATCCTGTAGTTGATGAATTTAATCATCTAGTCATGAATGCGTTCAATCTTGCTTCTGGCAATATGCTGCAAATAGGCAATACTTTGGCGTGGAATGTTTGGTTTGATGCGCCATCATTAGTTGATGAAAATGAATGGCGTGACCATGCAGAAAAATGGCGTAAATCTATAGATGCTGACCATGGTAGTCCTGATGGAAATGGCACTACACCAAGATATGCCGATGGACAACCATTCAATGTGGAACAAGAACTCATAGATGAAGCTGTACAAGACATCATAAACTTCCTAAAAAAATATTTCGCTAAGTACGTATAAATCACTTTTTTTATCTTTACATGATGTAATGCCGTTATGCCTGAAGAAGTGTAGCGGCATTTTTTTTATTGTTTGATTTATGGAGTTGATGAATTTGTTGATATGGGGAAATGCTTGAATTGTTGATATTCGAAATTGAATATTTACTACTTCTACTTTTAAAGGATTGGGAGAAGATGAATAGAAATAAGTGTGACAAAAATGTACCCAATAAGGTATAAAATGGAATTAAATTAGCTTTTTTATACCCTAAGTGGTATAAAAGGACAATTATCATGAGTATTTATACCCTATATGGTATAATTTGGAAAAACTACCTTATTTATGTACCCTAAAAGGTATAAAATGAGTTTAAGTGATTTTGTCAAAGAAAAAAGAGGGCTTACAAAACTGACCCAGCCAGAATTGGCAGAAAAAGCGGGAGTGGGACTGCGATTTTTGCTCGAACTAGAACAAGGAAAGGCCACACTTAGATTGGATAAGGTTAATCAGGTGCTTGGTCTATTTGGGTATGAAATGGGCCCCGTGGAGCGTGATCGAAATTTATTGTAAACAAAAAATATAATCGATGCGAAAAGCAGAAATAAAGATGGATGACCTATAATTTTCATGCGCTAAACCACACAGAACAAAAGATAAACTTTCATTAAGGAGTTTGTCTGTTTTCTGATATTCTATACATTATTGATTTTTTCAAATTTTATTTCATTTGCAATAATAAATGTCTGCCTTCGAATAGCATTTATTGAAGTAACAAAGGGATTTCTAAATAATAGTACTCTTAGGCTTGGACTATTGGATGATCTCATCTGGTTGCTTGAAACAACTTTATAATTTTCTATGGTTATTTTATGTTTTCTTAATATTGGTTCAATCATATCAAATACCTTTTGATTTGTTTCAAGTATTAAATTCCCACTGCTATCTCGAATTGGATTTAAAATTGGGTTGGACTCTGTAAATCCTACTGCTTCTTTTGAGTAATAATTAGCCAATTCACCAATTAGTTCATTTTTTTGTTTGTAGTCTAATGCCTCAATTCCTTTAAGTTGACATTTGATCAAATTTTGTTGATAGCTCCATAACAAAGGATGATTTTCTTCCAAATCTATAGTAAAGTATGGTAAGTAAGACAAACTAAATAAATTATGATGGTTGCATACTCCATCAGCAGTTAAGGTCCATTTTTCATTAATATTTTCTTCATCGGATATGAAGATAGATAACTTTATACTATTTGAATTGTACGCATCGTTAATAGCTAAAATCTCAGTCGTCATTATAAAGCAACTTTCATAAATTCCTTTTTTAACCTTATCTATAAACTCAATTTGCATAAAATCTAATTTATCTTTACCACGTTATTCTTACCATTCATTAAGTTGTTTTCTAAAATCCATTTTTTGATGAAGAATTCTTTCAATTTCAATTACTACATTACCCTAGAAATACTAAACTGAAATTTAGACATTTCCCGACCTATTTTTTTTCAATAATTCTAAGTGTTGCTTAGGATCAAAATTTATAGCCACACCACTATCAATACCTTCTTTAATGGCATTTCTTAAAGTTACATATTTCTGTTCTTCATCTTCTAGCAATCTCAGTCCAGCTCTTATTACTTCGCTTATATTTTTATACCTCCCTTCCTCTATTCTATTCTTTGCAAATTCTTCGAAGTGAGTTCCTAAGGCTACTGATGTGTTCTTGCTCATGACAACTGATTTTGTTACAAAGTTACCAATTATTGGTAAAAGACACAAATATATTTTTAGGTTTTGAAGTATTTTGTTAATCTATCCCCCTAAAACCAAAGCCAACCTACCTCCTAAACACACCATCCAATACCTCACCCACTTCTTCCTTATTACTGTACTCATATCCAAGAAATGCGGCCACTGTTTTGGCTACTTGATTTTGAAAGAAACGTCCTTTGTCTTTTCTTTCGCCCAAGGCAGGTGTATCGGGACCGATGACAGCCATCCATATTTCGTTGCTACCTTTGTAGATTTTGCCATGAGATGTCCATTCTTTTTTGACGATGTCGCCACGTCCATGATCGGTAGTAATGACGAAAGTGGTTTTGTTTTTATAGACAGGATCTGACTGACAGTATGCCCATAGATCATCGATGAATTTATCAGTCCTACGAGCAGCGTGTAGGTAGTGATCATAGCGTCCATCATGTGCAAAATCATCGGTTTCACCATAGGAAATATAGAGCAGTTTTGGATGTTTTTTTTGGATATATTCCATTGCAAACTGATGCGTAAATACGTCCAATCTGACACTATTCCATGGACTAGGCGTTTGGTCTTGGAGTTCGTTGAGATACTTTTCTTTCCATGTCAGATTGTCGCCCGTAGCGTGTTCAAATCCTGCATTGACAGGAATTCCTGATCGGTCTCTATTGATGATAAATGGAAAAACATCCCACGAACCGAATGCCGCAACCTTTCCTTTGAGTGCTTCTTTTTGATTGAGCCATTCCAGGACGGTGACATTGGGATTATTTATTTTA
>JBGSOH010000690.1:0-3882 GCA_041739205.1 Saprospiraceae bacterium | reverse complement strand
AAGATACAAGTCAATCCCATGGTTTTCAAGGTTTTTTTAAGCAATATGTAGACGAATATAAAAGGAAAAAAAACATAGAATCTTTATTACATACCCAGCAATTGGACCCACAGGATATCAAAGGCATCATGAAAATGGTTAGCACAGAGATGGGTTTGACGCGTAAAATCCAACTTTTGGTGACTATGCAGAAGCTTTTTAGATATTGGCATATTGCGCATCTACCATTTGCGCTTATCATGTTGATTATCATGGTCATACATGTGGTAGTTACTGTCACTTTTGGTTACACTTGGATATTTTAATATGGAAGAGTTCATCATTTATAGCATCGTAGGTCTTTTATGTTTCGGCATAGTTTATATCTATTTGAGAAAACTGAAAAAGGAGTCTGATGTGGTGGGTGAAAAAATAGAAAAAGCTAAAGAAGAAGGCATTCATGAACCTGTGTCTCTTTATCCTTATATAGATGAAGATAACTGCATCAAGAGTGGCGCTTGTATCAACGCTTGTCCCGAAAAAGATATCATAGGTATCAGGAATGGTAGGGCAACCTTGGTCAATGCCTCTAGGTGTATTGGTCATGGTGCTTGTTTTCATGCTTGCCCTGTAGAAGCTATTTCACTCAAAATAGGAACCGAAAGAAGAGGGGTGGACCTTCCACATGTAAATCAGAATTTCGAAACCAATGTCCAAGGCATTTTCATAGCGGGCGAATTAGGTGGAATGGGACTGATCAAAAATAGTGTCGAACAAGGTAAACAAGCAGCGGATTACATATTTGCTTCTTTAGAAAAAGGTCATCCCTTATCATACGATCTTATCATCATAGGTGCTGGTCCTGCAGGGATTTCAGCTTCCCTTCAGGCTAAAAAGAATGGCATGAAGGCCTTAGTTTTAGAGCAAGATACGCTTGGCGGAACGGTTTATAATTTTCCTAGAGCAAAAATTGTCATGACGTCACCCATGGATTTGCCTTGTCATGGTAAAGTGAAGTTATTTCAGACTAGCAAAGACGAATTGCTTACTTTATGGAATGAGGTTATTTCTAAAAATGATATTCAAATCATAGAACATTCCAAAGTAGAATTGATAGGAAAAACAAATGGTGGATTCGAATTGACCACACTAGATGGTCGCCAATATACATCCAATAAAGTATTGCTTGCCATAGGTAGGAGAGGTACACCTAGAAAACTAGGCGTCACTGGTGAAGGAATGGAAAAAGTAGCCTACAAACTGCTAGAACCAGAATTGATAGAAAACAAAAACATACTCGTGGTAGGTGGTGGAGACTCCGCTATAGAAAGCGCTTTATTGTTAGCTGATGATAATAAAGTCACCCTTTCGTATAGAAGCGATAAGTTCAGCAGGTTAAAACCAAAAAATGCTGAGAATATAGAAAAGGCCATGCAATCTGGAAAAGTAATTGTTTTATTTGAATCCAATATTAATGAGATAAACCAAACATTTGTCTCTCTCCAAACAAAAGATAATGACCATATGCAATTAGACAATGACTTAGTTTTTATTTTTGCAGGTGGTGAACTTCCCACTCAGTTTTTAGAGAAATCTGGCGTACAGATATCAAAACGATTTAATTATACCATGTTATCCCATAAAAAATAGAATGTATAAATTTGCCTCATATAGCCATATTCCTAAAATCATCTTGATGATAAGTCTATGCTTATATTTGACACAAATAAATGCTCAAATCAGTCCAGGCAAACTTTCAAAAGAACATTCATCCTTAGAAGGTATCAGCAATTGTACTGCATGTCATGACCTAGGTGCAAAGATTTCGGAGCAGAAATGTCTGAATTGTCATAAAGAATTAAAAACAAGAATTACCCAGAATAAAGGTTACCACGTTTCAAGAGAAATAAAAGGAAAAGAATGTATCTCTTGCCATAGCGAGCACCATGGTTTAAAATTTGATTTAATAAGATTTGATGAAAAAAAGTTTAATCATACCCTGACGGGATATGAACTCAAAGGCGCACATAAAAAAGTTGACAATTGTGCCAAATGTCATTTTGAAGATCATATTTCAGATTTCAAAATCAAACAAAATAAAAGTACATATTTAGGTCTTGATCCGAAGTGTCTTTCTTGTCATGATGATTACCACCAAAAAACAATGGATAATGATTGTGCAAAGTGCCATAATTATGACAATTTTAAACCTGCCACTTTATTTAATCATGCGAAAACTGACTTCCCACTGAATGGCGCACATGCTAAAGTTGACTGTAACCAATGTCATAAAACAGAGTTCAAAAATGGTGAGAAATTCCAGAAATTTGCGGGCGTACCATTTAAAAACTGTAATGCTTGTCACAAAGATCCACATCAAGGCGAGTTCGGTACCAATTGTAAATCGTGTCACAACGAGTCGTCTTTTAGCGATATAAAGTCAACTTCTAGTTTTAATCATACCTTGACAGGTTTCGTTTTAGAAGGCAAACACAAGACCATTGATTGCAAAGCATGTCATGACAATCGAGCAGGAACACAAGGCAATTATAAAGAGTTTCAAACAAACAAAAATATCACTTGTCTGACTTGTCATAAAGATGTCCATGGTGCTAAATTTGGTAAAGATTGTAAGGATTGTCATTCCCAACAAAGTTTCACTATCAATCGCGATCTCCCTAATTTTAATCACACGCTTACAGGTTACAAACTAGAAGGCAAACACATAGAAGTTGATTGTAGAAAATGTCATACCACGCCCAAAATGACAGATCCTATTAAATATGATTTGTGTGCATCTTGTCATAAAGACTACCATCAAGGTGAGTTTAAAGATATAAAAAACAGGGATTGCGCTGCGTGTCATACTACACAAGGATTTACAGAAGGCTTATTCGGAATAGAACAACATGTAGCTTCAGCATTTCCGTTAGAAGGTGCGCATATGGCTACGCCATGTACAGCTTGCCATATGAAAGAAAACAAATGGACCTTCAGAAACCTAGGAGATCAATGTGTAGATTGCCATAAAAATATCCACACAGGCTTCATAAGTGAGAAGTTCATACCTAATAATGATTGTAGAAAATGCCATGATAATGAAAGCTGGAAGTCCATCACATTTGACCATAAACAAACCAATTTTGAGTTAAAAGGAAGTCATCTCAAAACAGATTGTGGCAGTTGTCATTATAAAGAAGAAGCAGTTACTAAGGTGCAGCAATTCATAGGATTAACGATGGAATGTGCCCAATGTCATGACAATGTCCATGGAGATCAATTTGAAGTCAATGGCACGACAGATTGTAAAAAGTGCCACGGTTTTGAGAAATGGGATAGAAGCAATTTTAACCATGATAATGCCGCTTTCAAACTAGATGGCGCCCACGTAAAGGTAGATTGTAATAAATGTCATCAAGAATCATGGGTCGATGGCAAAAAACAAGTCACCTATAAAACGGGAAAACTGGAATGTATTGATTGTCATCAATAGAAGAAAAGAAGGCATTTTTTGTATTAGTATTTGGTGAATAATAAGAAAGCAATTATAACTTATATAATCCAAGAAAATAAAAGTAAAAGTATCCATGGACAAAGATAAATTTATTGATAAAGTTTTATTAGAAACTATTTATCATTGGCAAAAATCAGAATATAAGTATTTTCAATCAATTCAAAAAGCATTTGATAACCGATCGGATGAAAAACTACTAATTAAATTTGCTGAAAGTGAGTATTATGATTTTTTAAATGATTATGGAATAAGACGATCATTGCAAGGAAAAGGAAAGGAGCCAGTCGTAAATTTAGTAATTGACATTTTTAAGGAAAATGGTTTTGCTGAAAGTTTGAAAGACTTTGAAGCTAATCAAGAATTGATAGACAATTATTGTGAAGAATTGA
>JBGSOH010000683.1:0-2553 GCA_041739205.1 Saprospiraceae bacterium | reverse complement strand
TATCAAATCATTATCAACTACTCAATAGTGGTAGTGCACTTGGAAACAATTGTGGGCCACTTCTTATTGCTAAAAATAAAGTATCGTTTGCAGATATTCCAAATCTGAAAATAGCTATTCCCGGTATCAATACCACGGCTTATCTTTTATTAAAATTTGCTTTCCCTAATGTCCAATACATATCAGAAATGTTGTTTTCGGACATTGAAGATGCTGTACTTTCAGGCAAATGCGATGCAGGACTAATCATCCACGAAAATAGATTTACATACCACTTAAAAGGGCTGACAAAAGTTATGGATTTGGGTGAAAATTGGGAAGAAAAAACTGGAAGTCCTATTCCATTGGGTGGTATTGTTTTGAGAAGGTCTTTTGATGAAGAACTGAAGACAAAAGTTAATAGAGTATTATTCAATAGTATTCAGTATGCATTCGAACATCCTGGTTCTGGTATGCCTTATATTCGCCAACATGCTCAAGAAATGGACGAAAATGTCATGTTATCGCACATAAGTTTATATGTGAATGAATATTCAAAAGATCTTGGAACAAACGGCAAAAACGCTGTTAAAAAACTATTCAACACAGTACATCCAAATACGGAATCTCGTGTCTTGGAACAGTTGTTTGTCTCTTGATATTCCTTACAATTCTGTAAAAAACGTTCTCAATTCTTTTGCGTCTACTGGTTTCATTTTACCAGCAAGAATCAGCCTTAATTCACGTCTTCTACTTGCTACCTCAAATTGCTTTTTCTCATCATTGGTAAGTGGAATGACGGTGGGTACTTTTGTAGGCTTTCCAGTCGCTTTGTCAATGGCCACAAAAGTAAAGTAGGCATGATTGGACTGACGTGGATTGGCACCTGTAATATCAGCAGCAGAAACTTCCACATAAATTTCCACAGACGTATTGAACGCACGTGTGACCGTAGCAGTAAGTGTGATTACATCTCCAAGTTTGATAGGTTCATGAAATGAAATATGATCCACTGAAGCTGTGGCCACTTGTGACTCGCAGTGTCTAGCTGCACAAACTGCACATGCAATATCCATCCATCTCATAAGATATCCACCCATTAGATTTCCCATTGGGTTGGTATCATTGGGCATGATCATTTCAGTCATGATGGTACGAGATTCAGCTACTAATTTTTCACGCATATGGGATCATTTAAAAGTTATATTCAGGAATTCCTTAAAAAACTATATTCTCAAATTGTTTGATATACAGAATTTAAAAACAGCAAAAGTAAATATATGTTCGTAAAACAATCAAATATTCTGAATCTTAGTCAAGACTAATACCAACTCAAATTCAAATAAATCTGCAAAAACTGAAACAAGTTTTTCTCCTACTTCTTGCAGTGGAACTTCACGACCAAGCTCTTTGGCTAAGGAAGTCACTGTTTTATTTTCATCTACAATGCCACATGGAATGATCTTATTAAAGTAATCTAGGTCCGTATTAATATTGAAGGCAAAACCATGCATACTGACCCATCGAGAAAGGTGGACGCCAATAGCACAGATTTTTCTGTATTGATCAGATGTTTCATTCGGCGGAAGCCAAACACCTGTGTAAGAATCGATTCGCTCACCTTTGAGTCCATAAAGCGCAAGCACTTGTATAATTGCTTCTTCTATCATTCGCACATACTTATGCACGTCCGTAAAAAATTCGTCTAGGTCAAATATAGGGTAACCAGTAATCTGTCCAGGTCCATGATAAGTAATGTCTCCTCCCCTATTTATTTTGAAAAACTCAATATGACCTTTTGACAACTCTGCATCCGTAAGTAGTAAATGATCGATAGAACCACTCTTACCAAGGGTAAAAACAGGCGAATGTTCACAAAATATTAGTTGATTTTTTTGATCTTTGTGACTTTTTTCTGACTCTGCCCAATCTCTTTTTTGCAACTTCCTTTCTACCAATTGTTTGTGAATGCCTGTTTGAAAATCCCATACTTCTTGGTATGTCAGGCCTTTGACCCACTGAAAATGTACTTTTGGTTGTGTCATAAGGGCAAAATTAGATAAAAAACCATAAATAATATTGCAAATACATTGAAAATGACAA
This sequence comes from Saprospiraceae bacterium, assembly GCA_041739205.1. Lineage (GTDB taxonomy): Bacteria > Bacteroidota > Bacteroidia > Chitinophagales > Saprospiraceae > OLB9. Next base: position 471 of record JBGSOH010000683.1, on the reverse strand, counting down.
AGTTATATTGATTATTATCATTTAATACTGTAATTTTGTATTTAAATTTTAGTCGACATGAAACAAGTAATACTTAAATTTAGATGCTTATTAGTTATTTTTATCAGCATCTTGGTGATTCAGCCCAACTTTGGCCAAATGACTATGCATAATTTTACGGTCACTGATTCACAAGGGAATACACACAATCTGTACACGTCGTATCTAGATCAGGGCAAAACTGTCGTGATCAAATTCTTTTTTACCACTTGCCCACCGTGTATTGCCATCTCACCTCAGTGGCAAGATAAATATGAAGCTTGGGGATCGGGAAATAATGATGTAGAATTTTTAGAAGCAACGACCATCACGTCTGACAACAATGCCAAAGTAAATGCATTCAAAGCTACCTACGGACTTACCATGAAAGGCATCAGCCATGAAGGAAATGCTCCAGCTATTGTAGATCCTTTTAAAACAGGTACCTATGGA
>JBGSOH010000715.1:0-9331 GCA_041739205.1 Saprospiraceae bacterium | reverse complement strand
TCGCCATTATGACAACTCACACAATCATTGGCAATGGTGGCGTGTGCTCCTGTAAGTGGATAAAACTGACTGTGGTCAAAAGTGGCTGGTGTCCATGCTGATTGACTATGACACGATATACAATCTGTGGGAAACATGCCTACTTCGTGATCAGGATTGGTTGTTGCGTTAAAATCAGTTGTATGACATCCAATACAAGTATTCGGTGTGTTATTATAATTACCATTATGACAAGCTACACAATTATCAGCTATGGCAATATGCGCTCCGACAAATGGATATATAGCATTATGATCAAATGTAGATGGCATCCATGCATCTTGTGAATGACAAGTCGTACAATCTGTCGGAAATTGCGCAGCTACGTGGTTAGGATCTGTGGTGCTATTAAAATCTGTTGTATGGCAACCTATACAAGTATTCGGCGTATTGTTGTAATTACCATTATGGCAAGAAACGCAATCATTTGCTATCGCTAAGTGAGCTCCTGAAATTAGATAATAGTCGTCATGGTTAGCAAAACTTGCAGGACTCCACCCTGCTGCTGTAGTATGACAAGAAGCACAATCATTGGAGATGCCTAATACCACGTGATTGGGATTAAGTGCTGCTGCGAAGTCAGTATTATGGCAACCTACACATGTATTCGGCGTATTATTATATCCATTTGCATGACAAGCTGTACAATTATCTGCAATAGTAGCATGTGCTCCTGTAAGTGGATAAAAGATATTATGATTAAAACTTGTCGGTGTCCAAGCATTTTGTGAATGGCAACCAATACATTCTGTAGGAAACATACCTGCCTCATGATCAGGGTCCACAGTTGCATTGAAGTCATCTGTGTGACATCCTATACAAGTATTCGGTGTATTATTGTAGTTGCCATTATGACAAGCTACACAATTATCTGCTATTGTAATATGAGCGCCGACAAAAGGATATATAACATTATGATCAAAAGTGGATGGTGACCAAACATCTTGTGAGTGACAAGTCGTACAATCTGTAGGGAACTGAGCTGCCATGTGGTTTGGGTCAGTTGTACCGTTAAAATCTGATGTATGACAACCTATACAAGTATTTGGAGTATTATTATAGTTACCATTATGGCACACAACACAATCATTTGCAATAGCCAAATGTGCTCCAGAAATCATATAATAATTGTCATGGATAGCAAAACTTGCTGGACTCCAACCAGGCATAGTGCTGTGACATGATGCACAATCATTAGAGATCCCTAATGCCACGTGATTGGGATTAAGTGCTGCTGAGAAGTCATTATTATGACAACCTACACATGTATTCGGAGTATTATTGTACCCATTTGCATGACAAGCGGTACAGTTTTCAGCTATAGTGGCATGTGCTCCAGTAAGTGGGTAAAAGATATCATGATTTAGATTACTTGGTGTCCATGCATTTTGCGAATGGCAACCTATACATTCCGAAGGGAACATACCTGCTTCGTGATCTGGATCAATGGTTGCATTAAAATCATCCGCGTGACATCCAATACAAGTATTTGGCGTGTTATTATAGTTACCATTATGACACGCTACACAATCATTAGCGATGGCAATGTGTGCTCCTACAAATGGGTAAACAGCGTTATGGTCAAATGTTGAAGGAGACCAAGCATTCTCTGTGTGACAACTTGCACAGTCGTTTGGAAATTGCAAAACAACGTGATTGGGATCTGTTGTGCTATTGTAATCGCTTGTATGACATGCCACACAAGTATTCGGTGTATTGTTATAGTTACCATTATGGCACGCTGCACAATCATTGGCTATAGCAGCATGTGCACCATTAAGCATATAATAGTTATTGTGTACGGCAAATGTCGCTGGAGTCCAACCTGCTGCTGTAGTATGACACGACGCACAATCATTAGAGATACCTAAAGCAATGTGGTTTGGATTAAGTGCTTGATTAAAATCTGTGGTGTGACAATCTACACAGACCGTCGAAGTTCCTTGATATCCTGCGGCATGACAACTGATACAGTCCGCTCCAATATGTGCACCTGTTAGCGGAAAAGATGTCATGTTGTGGTCAAAAACCATATCTGCATCTCCACTTGGATGACAAGCAAGACATGCCGGACTATTGTAGACATAACCACCTACCCCTGTATGTTCTGTATCTGTTTGTGGATTCATGTGGCAGGTGATGCAAGTAAACTGTGTGTAATCTCCTGCTGTCGTATGACAATCTACACACTGATCCCATTGTCCTTGATGTTTGCCACTATAAATTGGAAAATACAATCCATCATGGTTAAAAGTAGATGGAATCCAAGCGTTCTCAGAGTGGCAACTTGCACAATCATCAGGAAATTGAAGGACTAAGTGATTAGGATCGGTTGTACTATTGTAATCGCTTGTATGACAAGCTACACAAGTATTCGGTGTATTATTATAGTTACCATTATGGCACGCTGCACAATAATTTGCTATTGTAGCATGTGCACCATTCAGCATGTAATAGTCATTGTGTATTGAAAAAGTTGCAGGACTCCAACTTGGCATTGTTGAGTGACAAGATGCACAATCATTAGAAATGCCTAAGGCTATATGGTTAGGATTAAGAGCTTGGTTAAAATCGGTGGTGTGACAATCTACACATGCCGTCGAAGTACCTTGATATCCATTCATATGACAACTGATACAATCCACATTGGTGTGTGCACCTGTAAGTGGGAAGTTGGTCGTGTTATGGTCAAAAGTTGCGTCTGCATCTCCTGTAGGGTGACATGCCAGACAAGCATGATCGGTATAGGTATAATTTGTAACCACAGAATGTTTTATATCTGTCTCAGGATTTGTATGACATGAGATACAAGTAAATTGGCTGTAATCATTGGTATTATTATGACAATCAATACATTGTGACCATTGACCAAAATGTTTTCCACTGTAAATAGGAAAATAAAGACCATCATGATTAAAGGTAGATGGCATCCATGCTGATTCAGAATGGCAACTAGCACAATCTGTACTAAATTGACCAATTACGTGGCTTGGATCCGTTGTTTGTGTATAATCACTATTATGACATCCAACGCATGTATTCGGTGTATTATTGAAATCACCATTGTGGCAACTAGCACAGTCATTGGCAATCACAGCATGAGCACCATTTAAAGCATAATAGTCATTATGGTTAGCAAATGTAGCAGGACTCCAGCCAGGTGTAGTGCTGTGACAAGATGCACAATCATTAGATATACCTAAGACTGTATGATTGGGATTTAAAGTCTGAGTAAAGTCTGCGGTATGGCAATCCACGCATGCGGTCGATGTACCTTCATATCCATTGGCATGACAACTAATACAATCCAATCCAATGTGTGCACCAGTAAGTGGAAAATTGGTAGCATTATGGTCAAAAGCCATGTCGGCATCACCTGTTGGATGACAGCTTAGACAGGCATTATCCTGATAATTATAGCCACTGACACCATTATGAACATTATCGGTTTCAGGATTTATGTGACAAGATACACACGTAAATTGTGTATAGTCATCTGCATTGGTATGACATTCTATACAATCATTCCAAACACCTTTGTGTTTTCCACTGTAAATAGGAAAAAACTGCCCGTCATGCGTGCTGAAGTCCACAGGTTTCCATCCCGGCGAAAGTGTATGACATTCCATGCAATTGGTAGAAAAGCCAGCTGACGTATGTTTAGGATTAGTAGTGGTGTTAAAATCAGTTTGGTGGCATGATAAACATAATGGAGAAGCAGCCGAATACTCACCATTTGCATGACAAGCAGCACAATCTTGAATGTTATGACCTTGCTCTAGTGGAAAAAAACTATGGTCTACTATATCTGTATTCCAATCTGTGGTAGTGATGCTATGACAACTAGCACAATCCATTGAAAAACCATTTTTTACGTGGTCAGGACTTACAGCAGTGACATAGTCTGATCTATGACAATTGATACATTCTACACCTGTAGGGTTAAATCTGACATTGGTTTCCCCCTGATGACATTCGTTACAATTGACAGTGGCGTGTACGCCCATGAGTGGGAAAGCTACTTTTTCATGTAAGTCTGTTACATTCTCAACTATCCATGACGTAGGATTATGACATCTCGCACAATCTGTACCGACTGTTTGATTATGCATATCTACGTGGCACGAGATACATTCGGAAGAAACTTGTTTAAATTCTAGTGATGTATGACATGACCGACAGTCAAGATCATTATGTTGTCCGATTAAAGGGAAAGTAGTACTATCATGATTAAAGGTATTGGATTTGGTATTAAATGACCAATCTTCTGAGTTATGACATTTTGCACAATCAACAGCAAATGTAGACCCATGAGGCGACTGTGCCAACATTTGTTGAGCGATTACCAACAGCCAAATCATGAATAAAAATCTAAGCACCCTTACTTCTTAATACAACAATGATTAATTATGTGCATAAAGATATTGAATTGTCAGAGAATTGTAAATTTTCGGGCTTCTAAAATACCTGAATGGGTGTTTTTTAAGGCTGAAACGGGAAGGAATGATATCAGATTTCTATGAAATGTGGAACAATTGCTTTCACACAATACTAATTTTCTTATTGAAAAATATTATATAGTGAGCTATCGAACAATCCTACTTTTCAATTCCAACTTCAAGCCCATTTACACAAACTTTATTTAGACCAGCTAGTCCACAAAAACCATTAAGCCGTGAAAGATCTGCATAACTTTTGGATAATTTCAAGTTGTCTATATTACTACATTTTTGAGTCATTATATATATAATCATCTTATACCCCGAAATCGGGCACTTTTCACCATGATACCATCACCTTTTTCATATAACTTTAATTGACTGAAATTTTCTGTGGGAAAAAATATCTCCGTAATAGCCACCATGCCATTGTCTGCAAATAATTCGCATGAAGCTACGTCAAAAATCAATTGAAGTCGAATGATTTTATCTTTTGACGCCCGCAGAGCTGGATGTCGTTTTACAGCAAATTTGTTAGAAAAATGATGACTTCCTGCTTTTGTTCTGTCACTGAAATATTCATTTTTCCCAGGGTCGAAACCAACAATGTATTCTTCTCCACGAGTATTAGATAGAGCAATACCAAACTCTGAGTCTTAAAGAAATTTCCACAATTTTTTAGTCAGTCTGAATAATTATAAAAATATCTAATAAATCCTTTGAAACTAATTCAGGAATGTCGTCTATTACTTTATTAATAATATCTAACTTGAGCTGTTCTTCTTTTCCTCTTTTTAATGCATTTAGTTCTGGAAATGTATCTATTATTATGTTTTCTAGGCCATGACCATTGTGATGCAAATACCAATTTGGGATATTAATTTTAATACCATTGAGTAGTTCTGTTTCAGATGTAATTGTGTCTACGGGATTTGTAATTTGCTCAACTTTAGTTACAATATAGTCGGAAATAAATTGAAGTTGATCTTGCGTTAAATTTTTAAAGTCAACATATGTCTCGTTTTCTTTTAATTTCAAGTTTTCTCGAGTTACTATCTTCTCACGTAATAAGAGAGCTGCAACTAATATGGGATCAAATAAATAATTTTCAATTGCATACCTATTCCCATTACCTAAAACCTTTACAAAATCACTACTTTTATTTGTTAAGTCCCAATCAATAACACCCCAAACAAAGTTATTACCTGCGCTTCTAAGTGTATTTGTAATATTTATTACTTGGTCACAATTAGATATTTTCATCCCATTTTTGCCAGTACGACTTTCCCCAGAAGAAATAAAACTTAATGAAATATCGGGTATAAGGTAATTTGAAAATTTATGATATAATTTTTCATAGAACATAACATCATTTGGACTTTCAACAAATATTTGCCGTCTATTTTCATAATTTACACTAAATGAAGGTACACCTGATGTAAGGATTTTTAATGCCTTATCTTTAGTAGATTTTTCAATCCTAGTTTCTGTTTTGTTAACAATATATAAGGTTTCTTCTGGAGCAAGGGCAACAGTAGATGGTGAATGGGTTGTAATAATTACATTAACTCCTTTTTCTTCAACAAATACCTTTTGTATAACATCTAAAAATTGTTTTGACATTGAAGGATGTAATGATGCATCGGGTTCATCCATAAGTAATACTTTTGGAAATTCTATATCAAAATTTGAATTATATAATGCTAATGCCAAAGACATTAACACTTTTTCTCCAGATGATAAATCACTAAACTTAATTTTTGCATTATTGTATTTATTAATTAATTTTAATTCAAATGGAGCATCAGGATGTAAACTTAAAGGTGAGTTATATAATAATCTAATTTTGCTTCTAGTAATATTTTATTAACGAAATCCCATGGTTGCTCTCCAAATAATTCTAAAAACTCATCGTTCGAAAAAAAATTAAGCTCTTTATGGCCTTCAATTTCATTCATAAATTTTAAAAATTTATTGTTTACAAATTTGTCATTATATTTCTTAAATAAATTTGAAAAATTTTGATAAAAGATATCATTATGAGACAAGCCATCTTCAATTGGATAAAAGTAGTGAAAGTCTTCATTTGTCAATTCTGTTAAAGTTTTTCCTGATTCAATAGCAATCTTCTCAATTACTTTTACTTTTCTTGAATCCTGTATGTCCTGGTTCAATTTTCTAGATGGATTATTTTTATACCGTGATAAATATGTATTAAAATTATTCCATAAGTTTTCAATTCCTTCACTAATTGATAGTCTTGTTACTATTGCACTCTCATTAGGGGCAAGTGTTGAGTGAGTCACATATTTCTTAGGATTTAATTCAACTCCATTTTCGGTTAATTTTATTTGTCTTTCAATAATAGCTGTCAAAATCTGAGTTTTTCCTGCCCCATTAACACCAGTCAAAATTGTAAGGTTTGGTAATTCAATTGAAAATGGATTAAGTGATTTGTACTTTGATTCTAATGTTAGTTGCATCTTGAAAATATTAAAGGTATAATGAAGAATGAATTTAATAAATTAATAGTTGCGATATATCTAAGGTAAGATTTATGAAGGCAAATGTACAACTGAAACTGTAATGATGTTTATTACTATGCCATATTTTATAAAAGGCAATAATACAATGATTGAAAGAATAGTCTTATTTATGGTATTTGCTAGTAACAAAATTTAAAAATCGATCAATTTTTTGATTATAGAACAAATTTATGAAAAAACATGCAATAATTTAAATGATCGGTACATATATTTGGAACAACTAAAAACAATATAAGTCTACACGCTAATTTTTATCAGACTGCACAATAGTTTTATTCGTCTCTACAGTAGTTTTATTAGGCTGCATGCTAACGTTATCAATCTGCTCGATAGTTTTATTGGTCTGCATGATAGTTTTATCAATGTACATCCGAGTTTTGTAAAAGTTATGTTAAAGTTTTTATAACGCATTCGCTAGTTATATTAAGCTGCATACGAGTTTTATCAGAGTGGTTGATAGTTTCATCTGAGTGCATGACAGTTTTATCAAAGATTTTTCAAAATAATTAATTTCCAACGCTAACTATATCAGAGTGCATGCTCGTTATATCGGGGTGCTTGCTAGTTTTATAAAAGTGCATTGTAGTTTTATAAGAGTGCACGATAATTATGTCAGAGTTGGCGGTAATTATGTCAGGGTAATTAAGAATTACATCAAAGTTTTTTTAAAAATTGTAAAAAACGCAGCCAGCTTTTTAAAAGGTGTTACTGCTCGAAAAATTAATATGATGATTAATAGAAAACATTTATTGTATTCTTAAAACTAAAAAGTTCATTACATGACAATTTTGGTCACATAATGAACTTAATAGATTGTGGTAAATACATTTCTGAAAGTGTTCAAATATTTACTTAAACCACAAAGAAAATAAGGTTACCTTTTTAGTGTTTTAAATTCAAGTCCACTGACTTGTTTGAATTGAGGACTCGTTGCGCCAAAGATACTTTTTATGTATTGTTTGACGTTTTTGGATATTTTTACTAGTCCTGTGTCAGTGTGGTATAAGATTCTATTGCGTTCTATCATGGCATTATTATAGGCTGTGTATGTAGTGATTTGATTAGTATTAGTTGACTTTAGCAAGGTCAATTTTTCCTGAAGTCCTGTGATACTTAATTCGTGTTCATTTGGTGCGTAGGTCGGATATTGCTCTAGTAATTTGACCAAGGATGTGAAATGGTCTATGTGTCTGTCGTATGATTGTTGTGAAGTGGATATTGTCTTAAGCGTCTCTTCATTTTCGGCAAGCATGGTGTCTTTTGCTTTTTTCTTGCTGGATCTGCCTTGTATTTTATTGGTAATTACCTTGGCGTCAGCAACAGCTAAATCAGAATCCACCAAAACAATAAAAGCATTGAGAATCTTTGTAGCAAAAGGTTTGATGTCATTAAATGCATTTCTGCGGTCGTTGGTAGCGATGTCAAAATTAGTTTTGCCTAATTTTAATTCATTTAGCACGGTGTTGGCTTCCTCATATTGTGCTGTAAGTTGAGAAAGTTTTAAGCTATCCTTTGCAGGCTTGTAGGCTGCCCCATAGCCTTGACAAAAGGAAATAAGGTCTTCGAAATTTGCAACATTTTTTACATGTCCTGTTTCTGACGTTGATGCCATAATAAATAATTTTAATTGTTATGAAATAATAATATGAACGATCAAAATATTTAATTATGACTGTGAGATGTGTTAAATAAAATGTAAAATTTTTAATTTTGTCGCCGTGATCAAAATTTTTAGCCTATATAATAGTGTATTGTGGTAGAAATAATACAATTAGAAATTAATTTACCAACAATCAAAATGCTAATTTAATAGTTTTTCCTTCTTATCTTCCAGAAGTAAAAAATTGAGAACATCCATTTATTTCTTTAAGATTGACTTATTTATTTAAACATTTTAACATCTTCATTAAGAGATATACCATTATTATTAAAATAACCAATACTCACTTCCATTTGGGAAGAGTTAATAATCATTTTAACTGTTGCAACGGGTAATCATGATTGGTTTAATGTGGTTCAATAAGATCTATATAATTATAAGATTGCGTAATACGCAAAATACATGATAAAAATAATTATCATTTATTTTGGGTATTAAGACCCGCTATATTACTTTTGTACTACTCAAATACGCATGACCCCGATGTATTTGATAAGGGTGAATTGTCCAAACATACCTTTTGAATAATTTAGAAGCGGTTAGCACCCGCTTTTTTTAAATTATAAAGGCAAAAAGCAAAGTTAAATTTTGCTACAAATTGGATTTATTTGCACTAGAAGGTTGAATTACGCATCTATTAATTGATT
>JBGSOH010000671.1:0-2502 GCA_041739205.1 Saprospiraceae bacterium | reverse complement strand
AAAATCCACCTAGACTATCGAATACTATGACTAAAGTTATAGTTTATGCTATTACCATATGCTGTATCTTTGCCTTATGAAAACAAGGAATAATATCATCATCAGCATTATAGAAGATCAACTAGAAATAGGATTGGGTCTTAAAGTTTATATCAATAAACAGACAGATTATATATGTGATATTCATTACATCAACGCAAATGATGCACTTTTAGGCATTCCTTCTTGTAAACCTGATCTTGTGATTTGTGATATAGGTCTACCTGATTTGTCAGGCGTAGAATGCATGAAAAGACTTTTGGTCAAAGTACCTGAAACCAAGTTTATCATGTTTACTGTTTTTGATACGGACGCTTATCTTTTTGAAGCATTAAAGTGTGGAGCCTCAGGCTACATCTTAAAAGATGACTCGCTATCAGAAATCATTGGGGCTATCAAAGAAGTAGTCAACGGTGGTGGTGCGATGAGTCCTGAAATTGCTAAAAAAGTCATCCAAAGTTTCCATCAAAATGTTAATTCCAAAAAAATGGAATGCCTGACTGATCATCAGGTAGACATTTTGAAATACATCGCAGATGGATTGCTGAATAAAGAGATTGCAGATATTCTCCATATAAATGAAGGCAGTGTAAAAGTTCAAATTTCGACCATTTATAAAAAGTTGAGTGTAAATAATAGAGTCGAAGCAGTCAATTTATTTAAAGACGCAAAATAGAAATAAGCAATATTTATTAAAGATAAAGCCCTAAGTGCGCACCTTAGGACTGTGCCCGTCATGATGCATCCAAAGGCCACGGATCATGCATAAGTAATTTAATTTTTTAACATTTTTAAATTTATTTTTATGAAAACCATGTTTCATTTGGCTTTGCTATGCCTATTATTTTCATCATGTCACAACGACATCAATGTAGTTCCAGAAATCCAACATCGGGTTCAAAATAGGTCTTCTAAAACTGTAAAGGCTACGCTGCTCTTTCAAAATGGAAGTACTTTCGAACAATATGTCGTCAAAGCTAATGGTACAGCTCTGACAGATAGTTCGTTGACCATTAAACTTCATTTTTCAGACAAGGATTCAAGTATTTTTATTTGCAAAAATATAAAACTAGAAGAGCCTGATTCTAATCTCAGATTGGAGACATCACTACCTAACTTACTATACACCAATAAAAATGTGTGTATTGCATCGCCTTTTTCTGCCACAACCATAAAAATGTCTGTACAGTCGGGCAATATTTTATTATATCCTAATGGATTTATTGCAGAAGAACAAGATGGAATTTAAAACAATTTAAGTAGCTTAATTTTTTAGCAAAAAGGGGGAACAATTGTTTACCCCTTTTTTGCTAACATTTTGCCGCACCATTCTCGATAAAAGACAGTATCGTATTGATTTAAATTTACTGGATCATTATGATCAATTTTTTTTATTATTTCTACAGTATTCTTAAGGCCATTATAAAATTTTGTAGAAAAAGTACTTTTATGGCGACTCAGGTAGGAAACATAATTATGCAAAGTGGTGGCATAAAGATCGTAATCTTGTTTGCGGTTCATAAAGCAAGCTATTAAATGTAACGAAAGGGCCAACGCTTTTTCCGTATCATCTGCAAAATGTTTCATTCTGGTATAATAGAATATTTCGCTATATTTTTCGTGTTTGAGACAATTCATCGCATGACTTACATCTCTCGTACTTTCTACAAATGCTGAGGAAACCTGAACATACCACTCATCAATAAAATCTTTTGTAAAAGCAAAACTCTGGTATCTACTCAATTGTCCAACAATATTCCTAAATGTCACAGGTGCAAGTTTCCCATGTTCTGCGTAAACGCCTTGTTTCATGGCAAAAGCAAAGAGTTCTGTGATGATTTCGACAGTTGGCAATAGACTACCCCGTTCATACAATTCTGTAGTTTTTCGGATAAGATAAAGTGTGGAAACCACTTCTTCCAGACTGCCTTTTGGCCAAATTCCATTAGTCAAATCATTTTTTAAATCCTCTAGATATTCCGTTTTATCCAGCTTAATAAATAGGTACATTTTATCAAAAAATAGTTGGTTTTCTGATTTTTGTAATAGCTGTATTAACTGTAATGATTTTTCTTCTTCATCGCGGTAATCATGTTTTTGATTTTTACCAAAATTGACCAATTCCACTTGATACACACTCAGCAAATGATACATATAGTCATAAGTTGCATTCAGTAGCTGTGATAAAACTACTGCTCCCTTTTGATATTTGATCGGATTAAAACTATAATATTCTTGATGCAAAATTTCCTTCTTCGCCCAAAGCGCCGATAATTCTTTATGGTTCGTCAAATCTTTTTGAAGTTGATTGGACAATTGGTCGGCAATATGATACATACCTCTTCTTTGCAAGTTTCTGTGTAGCAACAATTTATATGTTGTATTTTCATAACTTAGTTGTTCATTGACCAACCATCGTTCGACGAGTTGGTATAGTAATGATAAGTGATTCAAAAACACCTT
>JBGSOH010000661.1:0-3312 GCA_041739205.1 Saprospiraceae bacterium | reverse complement strand
GTTTAATATCCTGAAATCTAGGCCTACCATTGTCAGATTTGACAACCCTGATATATCCGAAACCATGTCGGCGTTATTAAAACGAAGGTTACCTGTAACAGTGGTGATTGACGATAATCCATTCAGATTTGTAATGTTGTTGCTTTGAATTGTAAGATTCCCAGATATCGTTGCACAGCCAGGATAGTCTATTGGGAAATTGTCAATATTTGTTTGTGAGGAAAAGGTAATGTTCCCAGGAGGGCATTGTGCGTAAGCATCATTACAAAGGAGCGTAGATATCAGGAAAATGGTCAGGTATTTCATATTGGGGCGATTAGTTTTGGTGGTTATTGTAATTGGTGGTTATTCATATTTGGTTTTAGGTTAATGCGTATATGATGAATATGTTATCATCGTTTATCTATCAAATAAATGAAAGCGATACCCAAGGCAGTGACTACCCCGAAAAGCATAAAATAATTTCCATCCGAAGAATATCGATACATTCTTATCGCTGCCACCACAAGGAAAAGCATACCTATAAAAAGTATTCTATTTTCTGATGGTTTTTCTGTTTCTTTTTGTTCTTCGAGTGCCTCATTAATTGGTTTGTAATGTGCATCCAATACACTTTCTATATCTGCAAGTTCGTAGCCTAAGGCAGATAGTTTTAAATAGTTTTCTGTTTTGGAAAGCTTCGGTTGTATGAGCGCTTTGATTTCTTCTATATGTTTACTTTTCTCCATTTTATTCATTATTAAAGTAGAAACAAAAGTATGAAATTATTGGATATGGAATTGTAGAAAAGGTAAAATATTATTTGTAGATTTTCTTGTGGGTTTAAAATTTGCACAAGTGCAAGATAGCTGGGAGTTTTACTCTAGAGTCTTCATTGAAGATCATGTGGTGATTATATTTAAGATTCCCGTTGTTATAAAATGAATTTAATAGATGCTTAGTTGAAACATAAAAATCGAGATAATGCTTTATAGCATCACGTGATTACTTTGCAACATTGGCATGATACTTTGCAACATTCGCGTATTTCTTTGTAGCATCGCGTGATTATTTTGCAACATCGGCGTGTTACTTTGCAACATTGAAGTGATCTTATACAAATGCTATCAGTTGCTATATAACGTGGGCAAGTTTATTATTCAAAAATGGCATGACATGAATGCATGGATTTTATCCAACTTAATTTTAATTAAAACAATGTACTGTCGGTGTTATTAGACATGTAAGGGTTGTTAAAATGACTTTTATTCCTTAGTGACTTTTTTTTATTATCAGATTTTAAATAACTGCAATTGAAAATAAATAAAAAGATGAATTTCAAGGTTGATTGAATTGAAATATTATCTTTGCTTTTTATAAGCAATGGTGATTAACTTTTAACACAATAGACCAAAAAACCAATGATTAATATTGCGATATATAAAGAAGGAGTAAATCTAAAGGCTGAGTTTGTAGATAAACCACTCAGTATTTCAGAAAAACATACTTTGTTTTTTTGTACCAAATATGATATGATCCTACTTTTAATAAAAAACGAGCAAGCTGATATTATCATGTATTTTAGTGATGATCTTGATAATAATGACACAACCTATTTAAAAAGATTGGCTGATATTAGCCCGAAAAGTAAGCTTGTTTTATTTTCAAACGCTAGTCAAGCTTTAAATGCTTGGAAACTAGATATGTTCCATTTTGACGAACATCCTATTGGTATGGACAAAGTGAAAAGAGCATTTCATAAATATTTGAAGCTGTTTCAAAATGAAGAACATAACGTATTAACCCTAAAATTAAATGATGGAACCCACAATATTCCTCTTAAAGATATTAAGTTTTTACACGCATCAGGAAATTATACCTTTATCCATTTTGAATCAGATAAGAATTTGTTAATTACAAAACAAATAGGCCAGTTCGATTTTTTAATGGAAAAAAACAAATTCTTCCATAGGGTGCATAGATCTTTGATCGTAAATTTAGCAACAGTGAAAGCTGTAGATGATAGCAGGATTCATTTTTTTAATAGTGATAAGCATCTTGATGTTTCAGCTAGTTTGGCACAAAAAGTTAAAAAATCATTCATTAATTCATGATAGTAAAATTGATTTCATACAGTATTATGGCTATTTCATACACAAATTGTAATATCAACGGTAGCCTAAAATTACCTTTACACCCTATAAAGTAAATATATATGAGTAGGGCAATTTTCAGTTATCTAACAAACACCAATACCCCAGAAGAATTAATTAATGCGATTCGACAGGAGCCATTATTAATTTATGAGACTATGGGTTATGATATGGGCAAGTCTTCCACTGATCCTGAAGTTGTTTGTTTTGAAACAGAAATGTTAATTCCTATTGTTGACGCAAATGATATTGAAGAAGCACGCTTAAAGGTGGCACAAAGCAATGAAAGTGTGAAATATTTTGAGTTTGAAGGAATGACATTCCCAAGCATAAAAAAAGAAAAATTTCTGATCTTAACTCAAGATGAACAAAAAGCTTATGTCGAGCAACTTTTGGATACTTTGCAAATTTCAAATGTAAAAGTTAAAAAAATGGCTTTATGGTCACTCTCAACTCTTACTGCAGTTGCTATAGCGGACTATACAGATCTTGTAGATCCAGGTCAATTTATTCCAAATCATTTTGATGGTCGTATCTCTAATAACAATGATATTGAATCAATTTCTTTTGAAGGTTCTGAACCAGAATTCGAGACATCTTTTTCATTAGTTCTTGATAACCATCAAGATACTAGTATACAGGAAGTCCCAGAATCTTTGGTTTTTGATGTTGAAACTGATTTTTCTTCAAATGGACACGATACCTTTAATAGTGATCAAATAGAAAATGCAGTTATTAATAACGAAGATGAAATTACTTTTGATTGGACTGAATTTGACGATAATTCATTTGACATTAACAATGATAATGATATATTTGACAACTTTGATTTGATATGAAAATATATAAAATAGGACGGACCATAAATAATGACATTATAATAAACAAGGAAAGTGTAAGTAGCCATCATGCTGATTTGCAAGTAAACGATGCTTCATTATTGATTAAGGACAATGAATCTTCCAATGGTGTTTGGGTAAATCGCAGAAGAGTCTTATCGGCTATAATAGACCTAAATGATGAGATACTTATTGCTAATCAGTTGGTGGACTTAAAAAAGTATCTTCGAATCAAAAATGGCAAAATAAATGGGACAAAAACACCAGATGATTTTTGTGATCATTTTGAAAGTTTAAAAGAAATAGAATTAGAATTTGACATGACTATTGAAGATCAAGAC
>JBGSOH010000659.1:0-4833 GCA_041739205.1 Saprospiraceae bacterium | reverse complement strand
ATATTCAAAATCATTGACAATAGTAGGGTTTACGTATTTATCAAAAATTGTTTTGATACCTTCTGTATTGCCTTGCCAATGTGTTTTTAGACTAAAATGAAATACCTGCAGGAACTGTGGAATGCAATCGGGTAGCAATTCAATGATTAATGTTAAGTGTTCGTCTTCAAGTGGAAAACGACCTTCATTTGCAAGTTTGGTTAACAAACATCTTGCTTCTTCTCTTGTATATTTTGGTAGAGTTTGAGTAACGATACCTCCCAATAATTTTCTTGAAATTCCCAAATTTTCTAATTGCAGATGCAAATTTAGTGAACCACATATAGCCTGAGAAACACCTATATTTCTCCATGATCTTAGCGTTGTCAGGATCATTTCTATTTCTAATTTTGTAGCCGCATCATTATTTTCTGTAATATTTTCAAATAAAAAAGGCAACTCATCCAATATTAAAACAATATGTTCCTTTTGTTCTCTAAAAAATGTAGTTAGTTCTTCCTTTAAAGGGTTGGCATACGTAATTGCATCATTACGAAGTTTTACAGACCCTACATATGGTATATCGACTTCTTCTACGTGATCAGTAATAAAATCAATTAGTTTTGTTGGAACTCTTTTTGTATCCAAAAGAAATTTCCTCATCTTACTCCTCCAACTATGTGGAAGAGACAAGTAAATGTTTTTATAAAGATCATGAATGCTTACATAAGTCTGACAATCCAGATTTATAACTATTGTTCCAGGATTTTCAATTTCGATAAGTCTAACGACTTCCTTTAGTGCTGAACTTTTACCAGTTCGTCTTAAGCCAAGAAGTAAAAAACTATTTTTTGATACAAGAATACCTTTAAGATGTCTGGTAAAGTCATTTCTGCCATGAAAGTCTTCACCTGATACTGCCTGGTTGCCAAAAATGTTATCCATACTATGCCGATTTTAATTATGTACAGTTGTAAATATACGCAAAGATACATAGTTAAAATGTAATTATGCTAAAATGCGTATATTTATTTTTGTACATAAATGTATCCATGGATATATTAGTAAGTATATCAATTATTCAAAAAGAGCCAATGAACGTTCAAAGTAAGCTTTTGGACGTTCGATGTAAGCTTTTGGATGTTCAAAGAGAGCCAATGGATGTTCGATCTAAGTTATCTTAGTCACTTTTTGGTTTATGTACAGTTTTGTCACAGGCTTGTTGCAGTTTCAATGGTTTAGGAGCTTTCTGAGAAGCTTAGTGTCATTGCTAAGCTTAGAATAGTGCCAACGTACCATTTGCTTTCCAGAAAAGGACCCATAGCATCACTTTGACGATTTTTAATCTAGATTGTCATTGTAATATGTGTCATAAATATCATTCATAGAATCATCAAAACCATATCCACACTCTGATGCATATTGCAAGCATTTTTTTGATTGCTCTTTGAAATGAGTTAAAAGTCCATTTTTTGCAATATAACTTAGTGCAAGATCAAAATTGTTTTCCGCACTAATGTAAAACTGTTCTCCCATGTCACCAAAATCATAACTGTATTTACTAGCTAACTCTGGAAGATACAACATTAACTCAGCTAAGTAGATAGGTTCTGGTTTTAAACTTGCAAAATCTTTTATAGCCTTTTTGGCTACTGAGTATTTAAGGCTAGCTTTCAAAGGGTTTTTTGGGTAAAACTCCTTTTCAATGACCTTTTTGTATTTAATAAGACCTTCAGATCCTTTATCTGGATTGAGCAAATGATCGATATATTCAGCAATCGATTTTGAATTAGTATACATGTCAAGAATAAAACCTTCCATGTGATCCTTGGTCATATTTGCAAGGTATTTTTTTAGAATTTGTTTAGACATAACGAGATTTATGATTTTTCGATTAAATGGTTAAAAAATTACTTTCATTTTTTTTATTCAAACCAAAACAAACTGTTCTTTTTCTTAGATCTTTATTTTTTCTTAAAATTTTTAAGGATTTGATTTACTCCATTTATGTCAAATTCATTTGCATCCCACATTTCGCCTTCTTCCATTGTGAGCCATTCTTTCTTCTCTTCATATTCAGGATGTTTGGGATCATTTAATATTTCTATCAATGCTTCATATCCCCAGACTCCGCCACAATCTTCTGGAGGACATTTGCCTTCCCCTGCTATCAACATCGGTGGGTCTATAGGGCCGGGCCAAATCTTTTTTAGCGTTATGGCGTGCTTCCAGTCGTCTCCAAAATCATAGGTATATGTTATTTTTTTACTTTTTGTATTGAAATAATCCGATAGTTTGACTTTAGATGAATCGTATGTGAGTTCAATACCTTTTTTCAGATTACTGACTGGTGAAAATTCCACATCAGAGTTAGGAGTCATTAATTCAAAACTTGGCAAGGAGTTATATCCTTTTGGAGAGAATTGATATAAATGGCCGTTATCCCAACCCATACATGTTTGTATAACGTTGTGAAATTTGTGAAATGTCATTTTTTCATTGACTAAAAATTCTCTCCAGACTTTTGGGTTTTTTAAACCTGATAATTGTATATGGAATTGAAAGGCCATAATTTGTTATTATAAGGGCCCAAAAATAATACTACACTTTATTTTTTAAAAGAAAACTGAAAAATTATTTATTGCTAGATTATTTAAGATCAAATATTTAAGCAAGGTTAGATTAAAACAAATTATCCACTAATTCAATTTGTTAGTATTACTTCCAGTTTATATCATTTCTTCTTTTGGTATTTTACTGGTTATCGTAGTTTTCCACATAAAGTAAAAACCTGCAACAAAACAAAAAGCTAATGCCAAAACAGAGTATCTCATGTTATTAGTAATATTATCTACTACCCCGAATAAAAATGTACCACCTACGATGGCAGATTTGTACACGACATCATAAAAGCTAAAATAGGAAGTCGTATCATGGTCTTTTTCAGGTAGAAGCATAGAATAGCTAGCCCTAGAGAGTGATTGTATTCCGCCCATCACTATACCTACCATAGATGCTAATAAGTAGAAGACAAGTTTGTCATAAGTAAAAAATGCACCTACACATATTAAAATCCAGATAACAATCATACACAAAATAGAAAATTTATTTCCTTTTTTATTTCCCAAAATAGAGAAAAAATAGGCACCACCAATCGCAACAAGTTGTAATAGCAGGATCAACAAAATCAACTCCGCTGTTTCAAAACCAAGTTCTTTTTCAGCAAAAATAGCTGCAAGGTAAATCACTGTTTGTACCCCTGCACTATAGAAAAAGAAGGCGAGTAAGAAGGATTTGATATTGGCTGAAGCTTTCACTTTTGTAAAGGCAGAGGATATCTCTTTATAGCCATTTTTTACCATAGAAGAAGTAAATTTAGTGACGGTATCTTTAGGTAGATGTTTGAATGAATATTGGGCAAATCCTATCCACCACAATCCTACAAGTGCAAATCCAAGTCTTGAGCCCATTTGCCCATCGGAGATCCCAAACCAATCAGGTTTTTGTACCATTAACAAGATCACAATCAAGAGTAAAACACTACCTATATAGCCGTAAGTATAACCTTTGGCACTTACCTTGTTATATCTATCTTCAGTCACTATCAAAGGCAAATAGGAATCATAAAATACTATACTTCCTGCAAAACCTATAGTTGCCAAAATAAAAGCTGATGTACCTAACCACAATTGAGGCTCACCTTTAAAGAAATACAAGGCAGTACACGCTATAGAACCAATCAATGTAAATATCTTAAGGAAAAATTTACGTCTCCCGCTAAAATCTGCCATTCCCGAAAGTAAAGGAGATAGGCAAGCAATAATAATGTAGGAAAATGATACTGCAAAAGAGTACAATGAACTATTTGAAAAATTTAAAGGTCCGAGTGAAATTTCTTCTGGTGTGTATTTAATAAAATATACGGGAAATATAGCCGTCGATATCACCAATGCATAAGCTGAATTAGCCCAGTCAAAGATTGCCCAAGCATTGATGGTTTTTCTATTATTCATTATTACACTGCTCATGTGGTGTTTATTTTTTGTTTTGATGGACCAAAGTAGCAACTATCTTTGTGACAATAAAGTTTTTTGTGAATTTTAATGATAAAAAGCAATATGTATAGGAGAAGGCTTTGATAAGAATTATTGATTTTCATATCAGTATGCCAAGCCTAAAAAGATTTTGTCGCCAATTTTACTTCATGTATTATGGGAATAATTACCTTTAACATTTTTATTGAATATCGTTGGCCATGAATATCGTCATACTATCGCGCAATGCTTCACTCTACAGTACACATAGTCTGGTCGATGCAGCCAGAAGAAGAAACCACTATGTCCGTGTCATCGATCATATGGCTTGTGATCTCATCATAGAATCAGGTAAGTCCAAGGTGCTATTTAACAATCAAGCTATAGAACGCATAGACGCCATCATCCCGCGAATAGGATCTACCGCTACCATTTATGGTGCTGCAGTGATTAGACAGTTTGAGAGTCAAGGTGTTTTCAGTACGTTACATGCTGAACCACTTTTAAAAGCAAGAGACAAACTCAGTTGTTTACAGATATTGGGTAGCAATGGGGTAGGCGTGCCCAAAACGGTTTATTGTAGTTCGCCTTTTACGATTCCTTATCTATTGGAGCAGATGGAACCATATCCTATCATCATAAAACTGGTCACAGGGACACAAGGTATGGGTGTGATTCTGGCAGAGAACAAAGCAAATGCTGAGTCAATCCTTGAAGCTTTTCATACGACAAAAGAAAAGGTGATCATGCAGAAATTTATAAAGGAAGCAAAAGGTGCAGATATCCGAGCATTTGTAGTCAATGGTGAGATTGTAGGTGC
>JBGSOH010000657.1:0-5878 GCA_041739205.1 Saprospiraceae bacterium | reverse complement strand
TGTTTCTCACAGTAATTACTTGAACTTTAACCGTTTTATTTCCGTACGTATCTGTCGCTGTGAATGTTCTTCTAATCTCACCTACCTTGCATTCATTACGTAAATCTACACTTTCTACCACAAGACTAGCTGTACAATTGTCCGTAACTGTAGCAGTACCAAATCTTGTAAGTGTGGTGAAATCTTCTATACAATTTGCAGTAACATCTGCTGGTACTGTCAGTGTAGGGAAGATATTATCTTGAACCCTAGCTTCTACCATACAAGAATTAAACAAACCTCCTCTATCCCATACACCTAATTCCACCATGATCACTTTACCTATGTCATCACAAGTAAACTTAACTTGATTTTCGCAAGCTAATGTATTCCATGCTACTGGATTATCCATTCTTCTCACTTTCAAGCAAACCAATTCGCAATTATCATGGCTACCATCATCAAAAGTGTACACACCAGCATTAGCCATACCTTCACTACCGATAGCAATAATGGTATTTTTATCACAAACCGGCGTCGGTGGTTGGTTGTCAATCACATTCACTTCACCAATGCAAAATGATGAATTTCCACAAACATCTGTTGCTGTGTATCTGATTCTTGTTCTTCCAAATGGAAGGTTAGAAATCATAGTGCTATTTGCGTTTACAACTGTTGACCCACTAGATTTTACATATATACCATCTACTGGGAAGTTGCCGTCTGCATCTGCTAGTAGGATATGTATTTCCCAACTTGTGGATGAACAATCAGTGATCAATTTCGGTGCAATAACCGACCAGTTACCCCCGCAACCATGCTCTACTGCATTTATTACAGCAATTAACCCAGGTGCAACTGGATCTGGACAAGTTATGACAGGTGCAGTTGTATCCATGATGGTAATCAATTGGTTCAATATTCTTATTTCACTAGTACAGTGATCGATTACTGTCCATTTTCTTACGATTTTATAAGAGTTAGGACCACATATAGGAAGGATCGCGTCTGTAAATGATACAGAAGATTTCAAACAAAGTGTACCTATTGGATAACCAGTAGTTTCAGGGCTCGGATTACCTGCAAAATCTTGACCTACAGGTATTTTGATCCAGTTACCACAAGCTTCTAATGATGCATATGGACCCGTAGCACTATCGTAGTTACCAGGGAAGATCACATCGTCTATATCAGCTCTATTGACACTAATCACTTGTGTACAAGAAGAAGTATTATTAGAATTGTCAGTGACTAACCACGTTCTTGTGATGATAGAACTATAAGGTCCTTCACATAAATCTGTCAATGAAACATCTGTAAATGATAGGAACGCATCACTACATTTATCAAAGTTTCTAAGCAACCATCTATTAGGGTTATTGATTATAGGAACTACTTCAGTGCCTACTGGCAAAACAGGAAATCCTGTCACTGCAAAATTATTAAGGTTTTCACAATTGATAATAGTATCAGGAGGACAAACCAAGTCTGGGATAGATTTGTCTTCTATAAGCGCATACCCCCAACAAGAGTTACCGCTACACTCATGTACCACTGTGATACCAAGTGTTTTATTGATATATTTATATCCAAGTGTTCCGTTAGGAATGATCGTGTCCTTTTGTAAATCTTTGATAATGATATCATAAGAAGCATCTGGGTAATTTTGATCTTCTAGAAACTGGTCAGGTGAAAAGTACAACTCACAACTTGGGTTCATAGATAAATTAACCAAATTATTACATGCTAATGGAACAGTTGCTTCGTTTACGATATCGATAACTTCTACTGATGTAAAAGGACAAAGGTTATTACCTGCCACAAAATTACCAGTCACTCTCAGGTAGTAAACTCCTGTAGCATTTGGCCATGTTATTGTCTGGCTATTAACTGATCCTGAAGTCATGATACCTGAAGGCATCGTTCCAGCTGCATCCAAAAACACACCCCATGAAACACCACTCACCTGGGCAGGAGTAGCACCTATTGTATATGTTTCTGTATCGCCTATACAATTGCCGAAGTCACCCCTTATAGCCGTTAATGGCGCTGGATCGACATTAGATACAACTCTAGTCGATGTGAATTCGCAGGCATTAGGTTGTGCCGAGTATGAAACTAATTCAGCGGATACTTCTACATTATAATTACCTGGCACCGTATTCCAATCCACCGTAATAGCATTAGTACCTTGACCACTGGCTATCAAGCCACCGGCAGGTACAGACCAAACGATGTTAGAAAGATTGGCACTAGCAGGTATAGCGTAGGATTCCGTGGTGCCTTGACAAACAAGGGCATCACCTACAATGGTAGTAGCCGGTGGAGCAGGATAGCTACACGACTGACTGGAAGACAAGGCTTGTACCGTGCTTCCGTTTGTTACTACTGTAGACCAGCTTTGTCCTGAGATACGCTTACCTACTATTCTATAGATTCCTGATCCCGGAGCGGTTTCTGGTATTATAGTGTTATTAAGGTAAAGCACAGGCGCCGCTGGTGGTGCTAAAGATAGTGGATTGTAAAATCCTATTGGATTCATCAATCTCCAGGTTTGTCCTGGTATCCCTGTGATGGTAATTGAATCTCGGTACTGACCGTTGATGGCAGTAGTTGCATTGTCTAAACAATAACACTCCCGTTGACTAAAGGTCGTTTGTGCCAGAGAATCATCTGCATACATAACCACGCATAAAATGGCTACTGTAAGTGCTTTCATGCTCCGATCGCTGATCAGGCTGAAAAATCGTGTAAGTAATGGTCTCTTCATCGATTGATGGATTTTGAAAAAATTCGTAATTGCGTTAAAAATGTTCTATCTTTATCCACAACTATCCTATGATAGCTGCAAACTATTTTAATTTGTTAAAATCTTGCAATCATCAAAAACTATCTCATCTCTCGATTTGATAAATTTTCTCTGGTTACAAGGTATCAAAACCAAATTTCAGACCAAACTCAAAGACGTATTATGCTGTATTTTAATATGATAGATACATTATTTTTTTTAGTAATATCTAAGAGACATCATATCAAACATCTAACTACGAATAATTTTTTTTCACTTTTTTTCACTTTTTTTTGAAGATTTCTAAGTTTGTGGAATATAGAATTTATTCATTAACAGATTTGCTGGATTTGTTGATAATTCTTTGATTAAAAATTTGCTTAGTTACTCATCATTTGGGTATGGTTCCTACAATTAATTAATTAAAGAGTTTAATGAACTAAACGATGAGATTAGTATGATCTCAGGTTCATAAGACATTGATTATAAGGCAATAAAAGTTTAAACATTATTTAAGATAGGCAACATTTTGAATGTAGTCATTCCATCATATCAATAGTTTGTAATGATGTTTATACTAAGTATTTTGTCCACGAGCAACTTTAAAACTTGTACCCACCACCCTATCTGAATCAGATAAAAATCTACCAAGTAGCAAACATCTCACTCTCAAAAACTTATTAATTCAACACCAATATTTACCCTTGCTTCATTAAAATGCTTATATCCAAGGAAATGACTGTCTCATTATGAACCCTTAACCTAAATGTCGTGCGAAAGTGTTCTTTTTACTTTTCCATAATGTTTTCAATGCAATATTTGTCTGAATCTTTAAATCAAAGTATATTTACCTAATTTTTAAAGAACAGATCACATGATTAGGTGCTAATTCAAATACTAAATAAATGAAAAACTTAATACTTACCACCATTTGTCTTTGTCTAACAAACTTTTTTGCTTACAGCCAATTTAAAAATATAGGTGGTGATGGGAAAGCAATTGTCACAGATGTCTTTGCAAATGTAGATACCATTTATGCTTTGAGCAGTTCCATCATTCATAAAAGCGCTGATGGTGGTCAGACTTGGATAGCAATCCCTGGAAGTCAATTGTTAGGTGATATAGAAGAGTTTCATGTTAATGGAGATTTTATTGTGGCTGTTGATGTTAAGGTTGAGTTCGATTGGCTGGACATGACGATTTATTCTTCTAAAGATGGAGGTTTGAATTGGGTTAAAAAGGACATTTACAGGCCAGATTATTTTTTTGGTCTGTATGAAGATGATATTTCAATCACCATTCATGACGATATCATCACAGTGGCAACACATGACGAAATATTTGTAAGCAGAGATTTTGGTGTTAACTTTGCAATTATTAGTGATAAAAAATTCTACCACGAAAGAAGTGATTTTATTTATTTTCAAGAAGGTTATCACTACATCATTGAACATACTAAAGTAACTAAAACTACAGATTTCATTACTTTCACAACAGTCGACAATTCAGAATCCAATAGCATTTCTGGCTTTTTTAGAGATCATAATTCCATTTATATTTATAGTGATGGTACACAAAAATTAGTAGGAGATGCATTTGATGCTGTAGCCTTAGACCCTTTACTATTTGATAGGGATTTGAAGTATAATTTTGACGAAAATTATCTTTATGTTTATAACAAATACCAATATGAAATGCAGTTGTTTGATGATGAATTTAACCTTATAAAAGTTATTGATATTTTCAAGACAATTGATGTTCAATCATACTATGAAAGGTTTTTAGTCTATGGTGGATTTATTTATTATTATAATACTTTGGAATATGGACTATACAAAAAAGACATAGTTACAGGTAGTAATTCAGTGGTAGAAATAACAGATAATATCAAAGGAGCACTAGGGTATTATATCATTGTCGACAATAGTCTGTGGCAAGTAGCATCTCGACTATCATATTACAATAGGTCAACAAATCAATGGCAGTCACCAAATATTAATTATGACGATAATGAATACGCTATCGTAAATAAAAATTCCATTATAACAACAAATACAAGAAGTATTGTAAATCTGGGTGGTATAAAAATCAGAGCCACAGACTTCCCTTTTTTAGACCCAAAGCTTTTCAATTGTAATGACATCGTGATGGCTAGGGATGATATCAATAAAACAGTTTACGCTCTGATAGATGGCATCTTGCCCTGGATTAAGATAGATCATGAGATATCATGGGAGAATATCAAAACAGAATTCTCAAATGGCAACTACATCATCCACAATGAGATAGATGAAATACTGTATACTTCCAACAAATACACATGGCAAAAAATGAAGCTAAATCCTTCTGTGATTGGTAATCAGAAAATAAGTAGCGTTCAAATAAATGTAGCTGGGGAAGTTTTTATCACCGCTAGCAAATCACTTTATAAATACAATGCTCTCAATCAATACTTGGCTTAAAGTCAATGCCAACCTACATCCATATCCAAATCAGACGATATCTGATTTCGCCATTTACAAAGACGTCATGGTACAAACTATTTATGGTCATGGCGTTGTAATATCCTTAGATCAGGGTCTTACTTGGCAAACATTTGAAGATGGACTCCCTGATTCTTATATGGTAGACATTATGTTTAGCGACAGTCATATGTTTGTTACCAATCTTTTTGAAGTTTTTGAAAGACCACTAAATGAAATACCTGGTCTGTCATCTACTGATCATGAGTTTACAAGCACGGAAACATCCATCTCTATCTATCCAAATCCAGTGTCAAACTTGCTTAATTATGAGTTTAAATATATAGATTCACCTACAAACATAGAAATATATAATGCTACTGGTACAAAAGTTTATGAGCAAAAAAATAACACTCAAATCAAAGGACAAATAGATGTGAATATTTTTCCATCAGGTCTATATTTTATGAATATTCATACACCAAGCGGACCACAAATTAGGAATTTTATTAAATCATAAATTTCCCAAATTATTATCCTAATAATACCAACAATAAATATCTTTATTTACCTTTGGCTGAAATAATATTACACAGATAAAAATCAACCAATGAAGAATTTAATCATTATCTATTTATTGACCGTTTTT
>JBGSOH010000641.1:0-2226 GCA_041739205.1 Saprospiraceae bacterium | reverse complement strand
GGAAATTGAAACAATAGACTTATAGCTGGAAGCCTAATCTCATACCACCTTCGAGAATTAGTTTTGTAGATTTTGTTTCTGACAATCCATTTCTGTTTCTAGAAAAATCGTCTCTACCAAGATCTTGTCTAATTTCTGTAGCATTGCTAGCGCCTATTCCAACAAAATACTCTAAACTTAATTTTGGATACAAAACTTGACTCCCAAAATGGACAAGAAAATCCATTCTTGTAATTGATTCGTCCACATCATAAGCGGAGTTACGCGTTAATTCGCCAAAATCTTCTTGAATACTTTGGACCTCAAATTTATTTTTAGAGTATCGAAATTTAGGCGCTATATAAGACCCTTCAAAACCATCACTTTCGAAAAAAAACCTTGGAGAAAAAGAAAATAAAAAGCTAGGTACACTCCTTCTGATATCAAAATCTTCATAATTGTCACAATAATCGTTTCCCCACAATTCGCTTTCACAGCTACCTGAATTACTATCTTCTTCAAATATTAAGTTTGTCAGGCTTATATCAACTAAAGGTTTAAAAGTTGCCCCAACACCTACTTGGATAGATAAATAGTCTGTAACTTCTCTTTCTAATTCAAGCAAACCCTTACCAAATATAGGGGAAATAGGTGAAGTCTTGATGATCATCGGATGACTTGATTTTTCAGCTGTTTTTTTCTGATTTTCGCCAAAATCTATAATTTCGACGTTTGAATTTGATTTCTTTCTAGTCTGACAACTAGCAGAGAAGCTATTAAATAAAAATAAAACTGCTAGCATTAATCCACATGAAAATTTCATAATTAATTGTTTTGTTGGGGCAAAATTAAAAAATAAATTTAAACTTTGTTTTTTTTAAGAATTAATTATAGTTTTGCCATCAAATTAAATAAACCTATAAGTTATGAAAATAATTTACAATCTTGTTTTTATCATGTTATTCATGATAGTCGGTAACCTTGCAGCACAAAAAATTTCTGTAGAACTAGGTCCTCAGATTAAATTTGATAATGATCGGTCATACCCTACGCTGTTATGCGGTGATGATACAGGATATTATATATGGTCAAAAGAATATGGAGGATTTTTTTCATCAAAGTCTTCTTCATTTTTAGAAAAATTAGATACAAAGCTTAATTTGGTATCTTCTAAAGAATTTTTATCATTGGAAGATGATGTATATGATGAAGGTATAGAATACTTTAATGGTCAGTTTATTTGGATGGTTTCAGAGCGAGACAAAAAAAATGATCGAATTACCTACAAAGTAAAACCGATATCTTTAGAAGGAAAAGGATCGAAATCTGTGACCTTATCTAGATTTAAGTACGAAAAAAAAAGAGATATACCTGAGACGAGTTGGTACTTTAATGCAGATACCACTAATCTATTATTTCTAGCGGAATCAGATAATAACAGTAAAAAAGAACAATACCAAATCCATTTAGTTTCTGTCGATAAAGACTTAAATACTTTGTGGGACAAAACATTCCAGTTTAGGAAAACTGAAGCCCAAACTACGCTTTTGTCAAAAGAGCTCAATAAACAAGGAGAAGCTTATTTACTATACAAGGTATATGAAGATAAAAAAAAGGAGAAAAAAGGTGGTAAACCAGCATATGATATAGAACTGTTTTATATCAAAAACGATACTGCAGAAGTCAAAAAGTTTAATTTAGATATCAAAGATTCTTTCATAAAATCAGCTAATCTAAAATTAAGAGAAAATGGTGAATTGTATTGTATTGGTCTTTATAGCAATACCGTAGACGGCCCTACACATGGTGTGTTTTTTATGAAATTAGAAAATGGAGAAGTATCTATTGCTACAAAAAGGAGTTTTAGCGTGGAAGAAATAGAAAAATTGGGAGATAGAAATACGGATAAAGACAAATCGGGCGAAGATGGATTAAATGATGATTTTAAGTTTAAAAGTATAGAAATATTGAGTGATGGAAGTTCATTTGTGACGGTAGAACCAAATTACATTAGAATAAGTAGGTCTATGTATGCAAATGGAAGAACAACTGAAACTACCACTTATTATAGCGAAGACATCATCATCATAAATATCCTACCAGATGGAGAAGTATCAAGTTTGAATATTATACCAAAATTACAAAGGAATAGTGAAAATGCAATTTTTTGGCTAAATCTTTTTTTAAGGTGCTGTTGATTTTAGGAGAAGTATACTTGTACCCTGTAGAAGAAAAAATCTCTATCTC
>JBGSOH010000631.1:0-14319 GCA_041739205.1 Saprospiraceae bacterium | reverse complement strand
CCTGATATTGTTGGTAGATTTTCTATCCGTTTGGAAGACGTAGGATTTTTCTGGTCGCCAGTTGCCTTTGATATTTTTTAGAAATGGATTAACTATTGTGCTATCAACATCTGAGCATTTATTGAAAGTACCATTGCAATTTAATAAATCTATACAAGACGTGTTAATGAATAAAGGTGAAATAAAAGTATTTACAACATCACTATTTGCTGTGCGATATTTTAAAGTAGCTGTTACACTTCCACTTTGGGGGTTGCAACCAATACTTTGCATTTCGTGTAATGGGAAGTCCAATTCAGTAATTGAACTAAAGCTAGGCAGCGTATTTGCAAAAATATACTCAAATGTACAAGCACAATCACCAGTTCCAATAGTAATCAAAAATTTATTTTCAGATGGAATATATTTACTATTATAATTTTGGGAGATACATGACTTTCTTTCTTTTACAATTCCATATAAGTTATTTGTTAAAACTCCATTAATTTCTTTAAGTCCATTCTGCATGACCAAATCTTCAATAAAATGTTGAGATAGATCTGTATTTAATTTTATGTAAGTGCATTGGCATTGATTACACTTCTTTGTACAGATGGTTTGCCACTTATCTTTGTAAGTCGTGGCGTTGGCATCGATGACTTCTTTTGCCTCGTCAAGCACCAATCTATTTCCAACAATAGGATTTTTTCTCGTAATATAGGAAGCGATGGCTGCACCTGCCTGATTGCTATATCCTGAGTCATCAATTCTCAATGATTCATTGCTAAATGTTGCCGGACATCCATGTTCGTCTATAAGATATACAGAATTGGCATTTTTTCGTAAAACCCAGAAATTGCCTGGGTCCACATTTTTTGTGTGAAAAATGATATGGTCACCCTCTTGTGCAGTTGCAATAAAAGATGGATTGTTTGTAACTGCACCGTCATTGGCAGTTACATTTGTAAAAGTGGCCATACTATTTTGATATGCGAGCCCCATACCTTTGTATGCCAAATGAGCAGGTAGATTTACTTGATAGACAGGGTCATCAAATTCATTGAGAGTTTGTGATACTATCGGCTGTCCAGTTTCTGCATCCCAAAGTAAGTGTTCGGTAGTAATGCGGGATGTACCATTGATGGCTACCGTTTTAAGAAGAATGCCTTGCTGACGTATAGATTTCACAAGAACAATAGAGCGGAATCTTGTTTCGGAATAGGATGGTACTGTTGGCAGAATACTTGGGGCAACTGCTGGTGCTGGAGTTAAAGGCGGAACTACAACTGCAGGAATATCAAGATTCACTTCTACTCCTCCGGAAGCAAACATACTGTAATGTTCTCTTGTATCTGCAAATAGTCTGTAATCCAGACCCATTCGAGCATTTTTTATCACCAACTCATTATTTTCACTTATTAAAATTGGAACTTGATTACTTAAGGTACCATTACCTTCTTGTTTATAATACATTTCCTGCCCAGCTATAAGAATTTCTTTGCTATTGAAAGTGTAATTTGCTTTTGGTTTACCATGCATCATAGATTGATTAATGTAATAGCCTTGAGATGCGGTAAAATGATCAACTGCCACCAAATTCAGGGTTACAAATTTTCTGATTTTGTAAGGAGTTCCATATGCTTTATTAGTATACTTCGTTTCAATAGGAAAATCTTTGTAGGTATAGAATTGATTTTCAGTGAAACCTGTATTAATATAAACTTGAAGACTAGAGAAATCATCATCAAATGTCTGATCAAAAGGTAAAAATAAATCACGTGTGATTACAGAGCTATAGACAATTTGTGGTCCTGGAAAATAATCCTCCATCATAGGCTCCTCTTGATACTTTGTATTATCCGGAGCCAACACAACGTTCTCATCGATTACTACAGCATGATAGAAAGGATTTTCATCTCCACCTACTGTAGGTTCATAAGCGGCAACACCACTGCTAATGATTATATCTTTATTTCTGATTTTTTCAGATATAGTGTATTCATACTTCTTACCATAAACCCCGTTTTTATGAACACCATTGGACATATTATCAAAGTTATCTTTCATTGCTATTGCAGCTACTCTATGACTTCCTGAAATCTTCATTCTCGATGGATTATATAATCGAATAAATGACTTATCTAAGTCCACTAATTTACCATAATCTCTATTATACATCCACTTATTTACTCCAGTTAAAAATTGTGAAAACTGTGTTCCTAAACTCGTTAGAGCTAGTATACTTGCTTTAATTGACGATTCGTCTTCGTCTTCACTATTGAAACTACTGGTACCGTATAAAAAGCCTGGTAAATTTAGTCTTAACGCCTGCATCATTGCCTTCGAAATCGGATTAATCATATTCGGACATCCCAAAAAACCTCTATCTTCCAGACATACTTCATTCATTTTAATGTAACCAGTAAATATTCCATTCTGAACTACAATTCCATAATCATTTTTGTCAATTTCCGCCCACCCAGGCACCCATTCTTTTATGCTGTTTTGTCCATCGGGTTTCAAAGTTCCAAAGACTTTGAAATATAATTTTGTATCTAAGATATCTCTCAAATAATAGGCTTTTAATATTTCTTTTTTTTCTAGTTGAGAAGAAATTGTTAGTTCTTGTCTTACTTGTGGATCTTCTATATCAAAATGAATATAATTATTGCCGTACATGTTGTTTGGGTTTAGGGTCCCTGAAGCAGATGATGCAAAACCCTTAATCTTTATCATTTGCATTGGTATTTTATCTTGTATGTAGGCATAGTCATCGGCTTCATACTTGACCAAAATTTCTCCTCCTGATGGAAGTTTTATTTTATTAAGATTCCATATCCCTGCAAAGTGGTTTTGGGCAGTTCTATTTCCTTGGGGAACATAAGGAAACTCTACTGTGGAAAGGTCAGAATCTACTACGTCATTATCAACATCGAGTAATAAATTCCTAGGCTGATATCCTCCCCATCTATTAACTGCTTTTGGTGAATAAGCAGTACTGTCTTCATAATAATTAAATTCATAGGGTGAAAACTTGCCTTTAGCAGACTCGCCATTAAGAATGTACAGCTTTTTAAGCGTTAATTTCCCTGTTTCAACTTGGTTGTACTGTGCTCCAATGTTGTAAACTCTAGGACATAAAGTGTAGTCATACTCAAAATGAGCACTTTTTATTTTTGCCGCGTGTATAGAATCTGCATTATAATCAATTAGTGCATACTTTATTATGGACTTTAGAGCACTAATTTCATTTTGTGATTTTACCCCATTGTGATTTTCTCCAAAACCATCTTTTCTATTTGGATAATAATTATATTTTGCAATTTCGGATTTACTGCTAATGGATTTGGGTCTGTATTGTTGTCTCCTTCCATGGATTACACTGCCCTTGTCGTCATCCTCATCAGAAATAAATCCTACACTTAAAGATGCCTCTGATTGTTCATTTCTTGAAGTCGGAGTTTTCCAATGATATTCTCCTTTGTACTCATAATCAAATCTGACAAAATCACCATAGTCATCTGGGCTTGGCCCGTCGAATGTGATGTCCTGGTAATCTTTTGATACAATAGCAGTTAGCAAATAAGTACTTACATATGGTCCCAATTGAGTGGAAGAATAAAAATTATCCTGGCCTTTTTTATTCCTAATTGAGTTGTCTTCTGAAGCAAAACTTACTAATCCCGAATTTTTTACATTTATTTTATTTTCATTATCATGATTTACAGCAAATGTCGATTCCTTTTGATCTAAATTATAAACAGGTAGGCCGTAGATATACTTATACCCGTCTTCATTTTCTACAATTATTTCAGCTATATGGTGGTCCTTTGCAACACCTCCTAAAAATTGAGAAATATTCAAATATTTAGAGAATCCATATAATTTCGCTTCTTTGAAGTTCTTATAAGTAATATTATTATTTCGCTTGACCCTAGAATTTCTTTTCCCGCTGATATTTGTAAAATCATGATTGGAAGTATTATCCAAAATTGATGTAACTGTCCCATTCAATTTTTGACCTAAGACGCCTACAGATTGCAAATTTGGTCTGATGGCATCGTATCCTTTAATTTGGGTAAATAGATCTCCTGATTTAGGTACTTCAATAAAAGGATCGTCTAAGTTTCTTAAAAAGGCTTTTTCAAAACTTGTCTGATCAGGTTGAGATTGTTTATGCTTAAAAGGAAAATTATAATTATTATATTCATCCCAAAATTTAATATTATTTCTATTGATGCTAAAGTTTGCATCTGCCCCAGTACGCACATAATTTAAAGGCGCTCCAGGTGCCCCAACTTCAAACCCTATACTTTGTCCAATACCATTTTCATTACTTATTCGGTCGTGTACTAATCCTAAATCACCGCGATAGATTTGAAAAGTTGTATTTAAACCTGGGCCGGAAGCTGAAAAAGCATCATAATCTAAAATTGGGACTGCAAGATTTGGAACTTTTTCAGTTTGCGGGATATCACCACTTCTATGAAAATCTTGTATGGAATTCTCAGTTTTATACTCGTTATATAATATACCATAAGCAGGTATGTCTAGTTTCTTTTGTGCAATTGATTGAGAAGAATAATATCCCGAAGTATTAACTGACCCGTAAACGGTAAAAAACTCAGTTCCTAATTTGAGAGATAAATCAATATTTGTAGATTTCTTAGGAAATTCGACATCCTGAATATACGATGGTTTGGCGAATGTAAGACTGGTATTGGAAAGTTTAGAAACAAATTTATTTTTTTCAAGCAGCTTTAAGTTGGCTCCCAAACTTAAACTTCTGAGTCCAGTTCTTGAGTTTATGGACGCTCCAATATTGTAAACAGAACCATTATGGCTTTTATTAATTTTATCATATTTCGAACTGTACCCGATTTTAGCATCGAATGTTGTTCCTGAATCTGAGTTACCATTTATACCAAAATTTCCAATTAGTGCACCTTTATTCTTTGAAGCCATGGCAAAAGATGGATTAATAGAATATTCGAAGCCTAGTCCGTCCATAGAATTGTGATACACTCCAAAATTTAAGCCTAATCCAAAAGGGCTACTTTCGGAACTGGCAATTGAACTTACTCCTGGCGCAGTATTAACTCCTACAAATTCAGTACTAAGACCGAAATTTAGTCCGACTGTTCTATATGGCTTGGTATTCATCTCCTTCGTTACTATATCTCCATTAAAATCATCAGGGATGCCCCTGACATTTCTGTCTATCATACCAGAGTTGATGTTCCAACCCAATCCGACCATGGTTGCTTCCTGGTCCATCGTGATGCCTGCCTGATAAAAAAGGTTGATACCATGGAAACCTACATTCATCAATGGAATGTTATATGAGAAGTCTCCCGTAGCAGGATCTACCATATTGTCCAATCCAAAGGGCTGAAAACTTTCAAATTCAGGTGCTTTATTACCTCCGGAAAGTGCCCATCCTGGTATTGGTGCCAGGATATTACATAACATGATTAATAATAAACAATATGCTTTGATTCTGATACTCTTCATATATTATTGGGTTTTTCACTTTTCTTAAAATTAAACTGAATGTCATTCCCAAATTTGTCATTGATAAATATTTGAGATTCGGATTCATTTTTCGGAAATGCCAGGTTTACATTAAATCGTTTACTCCCACCCAAGCCATGTTCTAAGTGATACAAAGCAGGTCTTATCGTATCTGTTCCATTTAACTGGTAAATATCTTTTTCTAAAGTATAGGCATAATAAAAATCTTCTGATTTACCAGAGTTATTTTGACTTTTGCGCTCTATACTCAATAGATAATAATCTAATTTTTCGTCTTGCTGAATATCACTTTTTTTGATAAAATATGACTTTATTGAAGAATGAGCCGCCAAATAAGATGGGTGTTCTTCGTATTGGATATCTATCTCTTCAGGTGTTGTTTGATTAACTTCTGTTTTGTCTTTGCAGCCCGATAGAAATATAAATACTAAAATTATCACTTTATTCATCCTTCTTCTCATATTTAAAATTGACAAATAAATCGTTTTTAAAATCTTTGATCACCAATCTGTACGTTTTACCTTCTGTCAGATTGTATTTATCCAAATCAAGGGTGATATAGTTTTTACCTTGTAAAATCCCTTTTATACTTGCACCCTCTTTCACTGGTCTTGCATCATCATCAGAACTTTCCAATCCACCATTGTCAGAACAGCACTCAAATGCTTGTATATTACCACCATCATCTATAAACTGAATATGTAAATTTGGCAATTCCATATAAGGGTTATCAATTTCAAATCTCAAAAGGTTATCCTTGTGCTCATGGTATTGTGATGCTCTATTTGGGGAAGGTTTATAAAAATATTTTGGTTCTCCAGATAATGGCTTAATTTCTTCTTCCTCTTCTTCTTCCTCACAAGGCGTACTGAACTCCCAAATCTCTGACTCCTGCAGGAAATCGGGTGCCTTCCTGAATGGATTGCCAAAACCGCCATTTAACTCATAGGTGACCCGCCAGGCATATCTTGTGCAAGGAAGTAAAGGTCTTGCGCTCACAGGGTATTGCATAATGTTGGATTTCAAACCTGTTTTTTCAAAGAAAACGGGATTGGCATTAAAAGCATGAAAAGGGGTTTGATTGACCAATACTTCTACGATTTGTATCCTGTACATCGCTTCCATGTTGAAAGGTGTCACTGCAGTCCATGTAAATAACGGAAGGTCCACTCTGATTACTTCTTCTTCAAAGGGCGATACGAGCAACAACTGGCTGAGCATTTCTTTTTCCCGTGTAAAACACGTTTGAGTCAAAAATTCCTGACCAATATCCACTGATCCAGCTGTGTACAAGGTAAGACAAACATCATACTGACCTGGTGGTAGGCATTTGGTACGTGATAAAAGACTTTCTATTTCTTTATTATAAAAAGTGATTTTACGGTTTCTGTAGATGGATTCGTAGGTGGCATTGTCTATTATGGTCATACCAGGTGGGATGTCTATGGAAGGATTACCAGTGATAATGCCATCAGCTAGTTTTGAAGTCACTCCTGCTGGAGATGTATATTCCACTTCGATGACTAATTGAGTTTTAAATGTCTCGTTGGTGAAATTCGATATAGAGCCTGTGTATAGCTTATAAAATTCTGTACACTCGAATGGGGCAAAGATGGGTGGTTGGATGACGATATCCTGAGCATAGGGGATGTTCCACATCATTAAAAATAGTACTAAGGCAATAGTTTTTTTCATATTACTGGATTTTAATGATACGTTTAGTTACATTAATAGATCCTACGGTCAATCTTACGAAGTACACCCCATTTTGTAATTGACTGATGTCATTGGTGGATTCTACTTTTCTTTTGGCTACCATTTCTCTACCTAATTGATCATAGATGGCATAGTCCGTAAATATTTCTCCACCTGATATAGCAAAGTTTCCATATGTCGGATTGGGTACCAGAATAATCTTGGTATAGTCTAATTGTCCTGATGACCTTTTTAAAATACAATTATCTATAACTTTAAATGAATTACATTTTTTATTGTTAAAACAATTTTGTTGATTGGCTTCTTCATAAGTGACACAAACTTCATAAATAGCTGGTTCGGTATATTGGTGTGTAAAATCCACTGCGTTGGAAAAACTTCCGCGACTTACCGTACCATCTCCCCAGCTTATCTCAGTGACAGTTTGGCACTCTGTGAGTTTTGGGGTGATAAATTGAATTATACATGAATCAGCATTCGGAGAATCTGCGGATAGGTTGAAATCCACACTGGTATTGGCCATAAAACTACTCTCCGAAAGGCAACATCCATCACAATCTTTGACTGTCAGTTTGAATGGGCAGGTTGACGTATTTCCTGAACCGTCTCTGGCGGACATGATGATATTGTACTCACCACATGGATAAAACTGGTCTGCTGGCTGTGAATAGGAAATGGTAAGACCTTCTGCACAGTTGTCGGTGGCTCTGCCATTAAAAATGACAATTGCTCCATTGCCATCGGTCGAAGTCACGATGGTATCTTTAATTATACAAATAGGTCGAATGGTGTCTCTGATGGTGATTTGAGCAGAGCAGGTGTTGGTATTACCAGCGGCGTCAAGGACGGTGGCCATTATATTTTTGGTACCTATATCATTACAATTATAATTCACAGTATTAAAGGTCGTAATTAACCCATTACAATTATCATTTGCTGTGATATTGAGTTGAGTTTGAGTTAAATTTGCTTGACCATTGGTATCAAGGAAGATGGTACGAGCAGGAATAGAGCATGTGGGGCGAATTGTATCGCTAACAGTAACCTGAGCTGAGCAAGTGTTGGTATTGCCGGCGACATCACGGACTGTGGCTGAGATATTCTTGACTCCAAGGTCATTACAATTATAGTTTATTGAATTAAAAGCGGTGGTAAATATAGCGCAATTATCGGTGGAAGTGATGATAAGTTGATCTTGATTTATATTTACTTGACCATCTGAACTTAAATAAAATGTTTTAGATTCAATCGAACAAGCTGGCTTAATGGTATCTGTAATGGTAATTAATGTGGAACAAACATTTGTATTTCCTGATGCATCAAGAACAGATACAATAATATTTTTTGGCCCTGTGTCTTGACAATCAAAGTTTAGGGGATCAAAAATAGTAGTCACTTCTGAACAATTATCACTCACATTGAAATCTAGGTTTTCTTTGGTAACCATGACGTTGCCAGTTTGATCCAGATAGAATAGGGTAGGGGTCAATATACAATTAGGCAATATCTTATCTTGGACAGTAACCGTAGCTGGACATAAGGACACATTGGTGGCTAGATCTGTGACAACTAAGTTTACTATTTGATTTCCTATACTATTA
Organism: Saprospiraceae bacterium; assembly: GCA_041739205.1. Lineage (GTDB taxonomy): Bacteria > Bacteroidota > Bacteroidia > Chitinophagales > Saprospiraceae > OLB9. The sequence continues at coordinate 5,488 of JBGSOH010000631.1, read as the reverse complement.
CAATCAAATACTGAAACACCTTCTATTTGAAGTGTAATATCACTACAAGCATCGAAAGAACCATCATTAATTATTTCAGGCGTTATTATTGCATTTCCAGTTATATCCAGGTCTAAGATGATATTTTTTGTTCTACAAATAGGATCTGTTTCATCTGTCAGGCAAGCACAGAATTCATTTGGGTCTAAAATTGTTACTTCGACAGGACAACTAGCAGAATTTCCACTTTGATCTGTTACCGTTAATGTCACTAAGTTTGTAGTGAGTACATCTGGACAATTAAATATTGTCTTAGAAGCAGTAAATGTTACATTGCCGCAATTGTCTGTAGAATTATTGTTTAATTCGGATGCTAATATGGTTGCACTTCCGTTGTCACCTATATTTTTATTTATTATTTTGCTTCTACATATAGGTCTTATGGTATCCCTAATAGTAATTAATGTAAAACAAGTATTCATATTTCCAGAAGCATCTTGAACAATTGCTGATACTGGGTTCATTCCAATGTTATTACAATTGTAATTTGTATTATTGAAAAAGGAAGTTACTCCAAAACAATTATCTTTTGATGCTATATTCAATTGATTTTGTGTTACAAGGACTTGACCATTTCCTTGCAAATAAAATGTTTTTGGTGGAATAGTACATGTAGGTTTGATGGTGTCTCTGATGGTAATATTTTGAACACAAAAATTTGTATTTCCAGAGACATCAGACACTGTTAAAGAAATAAAGCGACTGCCAATTGAATTACAAGTGAACATTAGTGGATTTGAAATGATATTTACAATATCACAATTGTCACTGAGCGTAATATTTGGGTGATCTTTATTTAAGGTTACTTGACCATTTTGATCTAAATAAAAATTGGGTGTAATTGAACAAGTTGGTTTTAATTTGTCCTGAATTATTACATCTGCAGAACATGATGCCGTATTATTGGCTTGATCTGTAACAATTAAGTTTACAATCTGACTACCTAAGCTATTACAATCAAATGCTGATGCACCTTCTATTTGAAGTGTAATGTCACTACAAACATCGAATGAGCCATCATCGATTAGTTCCGGAGTTAAATTAACATTTCCACTTGCATCCAGATTTAGTGTGATATTTTTGCTTTGACAAACAGGAGCTGTGACATCACTCAGGCAACCACAGTAATCGTTTGGATCAGTAAGCCTCACTTCTACAGGGCAACTAGATGAGTTTCCGCTTTGGTCGGTTACTGTCAATATGACCATATTCGTTTTATTCAAATCTTCACAATTGAAGAAAATTTTTGATGCACTGAAGGTTAAATTGCCACAATTATCAGAAGAATTATCATTAAGATCGATGGCTGCAAATGAAGCGTTACCGTTATTATTGATGATTTTGTTTAATATTTTTCCATTACATATAGGTTTGATTGTATCTTGAACTTCCACAAATGCTTGACAGCTACTGCTATTTCCGGAAATATCCGTAACTACCAAAACCCTTGCTTCAGTACCTATCTGAACGCAGTTATAGATTTGATTACCAAGTATTGACAAAATTACATCACCACATTCATCGCTTGAACCGTTATTAATAAGATTTGGAGTTAGATTTCCGATTCCATTATTATCCAAATATACGATAGCACTATTTGCTCTACAAATTGGTGTGGTTTCATCCAGAATTTCGACATCAAATTCACAAGTTGCGTCAAATTCGTTTCCTAAAACAGAGGATGCTGTACAGTTTATTGTTGTTATCCCTACTGGAAAAGAAGCAGATAAAGGCATACCATCACTTCTTGTACAATTTACCGTGGCTTGAATTTCTGTGCATGGATCAATTGCGGTCGGAATATTGATGGGAAAAGTTAAGGAGCAACTGTCACCTGATGTTAAAGATATAGAGAATGGGCAGTCAGCGAAAACAGGTGACATCGGCAAAGTCACAGGTATCGTATCACAAAAGGTGGCAGAGCAAACACCATCACTCGCTTCTAAACAAATAATCACTTCAGGTAGGTCACCAAAATAATTGAAAATAGTATCTTTTGAAGTGGATATGAAATTTGTATTTGTGCTAGTATAGTTGTACGTAATGCTTGAAGTATTATTAAACCCTTCTGTAATTCCAAACAACGATATTCTATTACAATTGGTGGAGAATGTAAAAGAAGATTGACAAGAATCTTTTTTACATGGTAAATAATTTATGCAAGAAAATTTATTGGTTATGCCATTTTCACCATTTGTAAAATTTGGTATTGTCTTATCCGTAACAATAAGGTTTTGCTGAACAGGGTTAACTGTGGATCTACTTAAAGTTAAGTTGAGATTCTCAAATTTACAGGAATCTTGTGGATACTTTAACATCATTATGTCATAATTTCCACTTCCAATTATAGTATCTATCCTACTTTCAACATATAGAAAATCATCATTCCCAAATAAATCTAAATGCCCAATTTGATTATTAGCATCTCCGCCTTCAACTTTTTTTGTCCAATTTATTTCCATTAAATTATTCCTGACCTGAATCTTAGTGATTGTAGTAAACCACATGTTAGCTACTACTCTTCTTGAAACTAAGTAATAATAAGTGTCATTTCCATTATGAATTGGGCCATTAATATTGTAATTAGCATTTATTCCATTTATAACCATTACATCTAAAGGCAGAAAATCTTTATTAACCAAAATAATTTTAGTATCAGTAACTAATACTCTTTGCATTGCTATAAAATCGACAGCTACACCCCTTACATAAGGTGCAGTAAAGTATGAATATGCTTTAGTTACATTTAAACTATCATTAAATTGTACTATTACAGCTTCATTTGCCTGATTTGCTTCTTCGCCAAAGTATAGATATCGATTGTCAAAATCTTTTACGATACCACTCCACATTTGATCGTCACCAAAATCGTGAATTTTAACCTCGGCGATATTTCCATTTTCATCAATCTTCAAGACAAAATTGTCATCATCGTCAAGGTCTCTATGTCCCATAATTATAAACCCTCCATTATTACTTTTAATAATGCCTCTAAATGCTTCTCTGGTTGCATCAACATTGTAGATTCTATCAAACTCGATGTCTAATGAACTTGCGTTATCTTTCAATTTTATTAAGACAGAATTATTTTGATTTGTAAATGGTAAAGTCAATCCTACAATATAAATGTCATTACTATCTATATAAAAATTAGTAGCAGATACATTCTGGCTTGATGTGTAACTCCATGTTTCACCAGTACTTTTATTAATTTTAGTAAAAAGAATATTGTTAATTCCATTTCTTTGTTCATTTACCAGTAAATAGATATACCCATCCAATTCCTCCACCTTAACTATGAAATTATTCGAACCATTATTCAATAAAACTGGTTCTTCAATATTACACATTAATGTATCACCACCTCCAGTACTATTGCACTGAACGATCACTCTGAATATACATTCTTTAGATTGACCATTCGCGTCTTTGAATGTAACATAGGTTAAAATGTTAGTGCCACAATTGAAGGTATCAATATTAGTGAGTGGCATATTAAATTCATCAAACCCGCTATCAAATAAAACTGTACCGAAATCATCTGAAGCATAATCTGTGAATTTAACGATACCGAAGCCATTAGTTTGTGAAGCTAGAATATTTATGGTATCTCTAGTACAAACTGGTGGTTTGGTATCATTTAAGTAAGTGATATCAGTACAATATTCATTTTTATTGATATCAAAAAATAATGTTTCCACATTTTCTGGGTCTACAGTAACATTATTAACTGTTGATGATTTTCTTTTAAATTTAATTCTAAATAGCCTTGTACCATTCATTAAACCCAAAGAACCTGATTCCCGAAATCTAGAGATATTTACATGCCCCTTACCATTGTAGTGTGCATCATTGGATGCATTAAAGCCCGATTCTTGTCCTCTCTCTACTTTAGTAAACTGCAATAAAGTAGTATCAAACTTCATTGATATTTGATATCCAGCTATAACTTCTGCATTTCTAACGATGACATCTACAAATGAAGAATCAGTTGAATTTATTTGATTTACATCAATATTTACGAAAGCGTCGTATAAGAAAACAGATAGTTTTGTGGTACAACTTTGGGTAGTATTACCTATCTTTAATTGGGCTGTAAATGGACTACCCTGCGTATTCTGGGTAATTTCATTACCTATAGCCTGCCCTGAAGCATTCAATATCTGCAATGATAGATTAGGGAAGTTACATGATTTGTTGAGCAGAAAGTAATCCGATGTCAGTTTTCGAACTTCATCAAACCCTGGTTTAATTCTTAAATCGGGCTTACACAAAAGCACACAAGTATCCATAGAAGTTGTAACCTGATTTACGTTTCCATTATGCACACCGACTATCTTAAGTGTAGCCAATGGAAAGTCAGCTATTGGGAAAACCAAATCTGTATTGGCTCCTATTCCTGTCAGACTTAAATTCTGGGATTTATAAAATTTCCATGCAGGGTTGATATTGCTTAAACCTAAAATATCCTTTATTAGTAAGCATAAATCTATTGTATTTATTTTGTTGTTGCTATCCGTATCACTTCCAACTCTGTTGCATATATTAGAAATAATATTTTTTTGCAGGATTTCATCTTTTAATAATATCAGGCCAGTAGTTGATATGCCGGACGTTGGATCTGCTGATATTGTAACTATTAAACTGGCAGTGGCAGGAAGAGTAGGGTTATTGGTTCTGATACAGTTAAGGTATGCAGACAGTGCCCCATTTGAAAAAGTGCAATTATTAGTAATTAAATTAACACCTGTGCTACTTGTAACGATGACACTGTGAACTGTTAATGGATTTCCGTTACAGTCTTTAATTTCATTTTGTGCATAAGTCGTATGACTAAACAGCATTAGATTTATTAGAATAACTAAAATGCTTAGCTTTATGTATGTGAGTTTTAGATGCATAATACCATTAGGGGTTTGACAGAAAACAACAACGATGCAATAAAATAGCAAAAGTAAGCTTATCAAGGATGGTTGATATATAACTTTTGTTATATGCTATAACTTAATCCTTACTTTGACTTGTTACTTATTTAAAATATTAACATTTTATTCGATTGCAAAACTAATATTTAAATTGAATAAATAAAGTAAATTTTAATTTTTGGTAGCAATAACTTTACGAACGGTCGTGTTTTGGGTTTTAACGGTAAATTTGCAACAAGATTTATAAGGCAATTTTATTGGATAATTATAAAATTCGTGTATTTCGTATTGTTTGAAATTTCTAATGCAACTTTCCAAATTCCACTTCCCAATCTCCAACTCATCAATCCAGAATACATCAAATGATGGGTCTCGATAAGCTTCCCTGACTGGTTGTGTATCTTCATAATGACTGGTCCTTTGTAGTCTTCGATTTCGATGTAGAATAGCCCTTTAGAAGGATTAGGGAAAATGTTAACGATATGAATTTTGGGTGGGATGTCTGTATGGGTTTTGCAGAAACA
>JBGSOH010000576.1:0-2440 GCA_041739205.1 Saprospiraceae bacterium | reverse complement strand
TTTAGTGTCTATAAAAACTTAAATCAATAGACCCAAATAAAAAATGCTCGACGAAATAAGAAACCTTATTTGGTCGAGCATTTTAAGACTAAAACCTATGCTTTAATTAAAATCAAAACGTACACCAAATGATATATTATTCTGATCTATCTCATTGTCTGTAAAGATAGGATTTAGATCGTATTTTGCATAAAAACTCATATCTCTATAGCCAATATATCCACTCAATCCATATACAAAGTCACTTGTATTGTAATCGCCTTTAATGGTTTCTTCGTAGGTGAATGCTTCATTTTTATATTCTAATTTTTGCTTTGTACTTAGATTGATACCTGCGTATCCTCCGATACCTAGTCTCACCCCTTTTTGTGATTTAAGGATGGTTTTCTCATCTATGACTCTTTTTTTGGAAAAATCAAACTCAAGATGTACAGGTACTACCATATTTATCGTCCTGAAATATGGCTCTTTGGACAAGGTAAATGGATGAGTTGCTAAGCTTGTTTGATCTCCATTGGCCACAAAATATTGATTGTCTTTTGGTCTGAGATTATTATAGGTAAAAGACAAACCATACTTTAGTTGGAGTAGATTGGATGTAGGCACTATTCGGGTTTTCCATGTAAATCCCCATTCATAAAATCTGGAGTTATTAAATTGGATAGCGTTGTTTTCTATAGATGAAAGATCGCCATCTGTCACCATATTATTTAGACCGATCGCAAATACAAATTGAGATGTTGTACGAGATTCACCCTTTATTTTCTTTTTATTTTTGGTTTTCCACTCAAATTTAAAATTATTGTCATCATCGTCATCATCTGATGAAACAACAGGTGTATCTTTATCGTATTTCCCTTCTACCTTATCTTTGACAAGTTGTTGGAGTTCTGCTTCCAAAGGAATTATTTTTTCTTCTATATTGGTAGCGCATTTTTGGGCAGCTACTTTTTTAAGTTCTTCACCTTGTACAGCGGTCAGTTCCTTATTATCTACCTTGGTGTTGATGGATTCAACTTCTAGTTTTAACCATTCTTTTTGTTCCGTGGTGATGTTTTCAATTTGCCGACTGATGGCTTTGACTTCTTTGTCAAAAGATTTCTGTGCCTTGATGGATACTAATGGACAAAGCAGTAGCAAGAGATAAATTAAATGTTTCATTTTATCTGATTTTGATTGTGTTTAAAAAAATTAAATTATGTTATTGTTAAATGGTTTTATAATTCATTGATAATCAAATATTTTCCTTTAGGGTCAGGGTAAAAAATGTTTGATTATCAATTTTACTTTAGGAGTGGACTCAATATTTAAAGTTATAATTTTGGAGAGTTGTTCTACCCCTGCCCCTAAAGGGGAACAACATTATGGTTGTTTTACCCCTACCCATAATGGCGAACAACTTTATGATCGTTTTACCCCTACCCATAATGGCGAACAACTTTATCTCTGTTTTTCTTGATTTCTATTGGATACAGAAGTCAAGATTTCGTCTGATGTCTCCTTTAAGGAAGATAATGCTCTTACCAAAAAACCTTTGGCTACTTCGTTTTCTGCTTCGTCTAGCAAGGTGTTTGGATCTATTCTTCTTCTTTTGGTATTAGAAGCAACCTCTGTTTTGGTAGTTGCTGATTTGACATTAGTGATAGATGCAAGCAGTGCTTCAGGGTCGATCTTGAAAGTAGAATTTTTTGTTTCTACTTTTTGACTTATTATTTCTGATGATACTATATTTTCTGACACCAAGTTTTGTGCTGTTTTATTTTCTGGTATTGCGGTTATTATTGTATTTTGCACAATAGAAATGTCATCTGATTTTTTATCATTTTGTACTATTAGAGAAGATTGGGATTTGTCTTCTTTGCTATTTATGACTTTTTTATCAGCTCCATTCTCAACAATGATATCCTTTGTTTGGACTAATTTATTATCCATAACTTTTACTTCCTTATCTACGGCATCATTTTGGCTAACAGCTACATTATTGGTTGCTTCAATGTTTTTTGTTTGCTCGCTATTAGGGCCAATAAACATTACTAAAATTGTGACCAAAGAAGCTGCAAATGCCATTATGTAATATATGGTAAAACGCTTTTTTGGCTTTTCTGCAACTGTGAGCATCGAGTCTAGCCTATCCCAAGCCAGTGTACTAGGGTCTATGGTTCGATGTTCGAAATATTTTTTTATTTTATTATCCATTGATTGATTATCCATGATCTGCCATATTAAATTGATGAATGGTCTGTTGTAATATCTTGCGAGCGTATGCTAGTTGAGACTTAGATGTACCTTCTGTGATACCCAATATGTCTGCTATTTCTTGGTGTTTATAACCTTCTACTGCGAATAGATTAAATACCATTTTGCATCCTTCGGGCAACATATCTATCATGGCTTGGATATCTTGTGTCAGCAGTGAAGCATCCGTACTTTCGCTGGCTGA